>NZ_CEVCIF010000043.1:0-32344 GCF_982245605.1 Coprobacter fastidiosus
ATTCGCAAAACTTTGTGTATGAATTAGTTGGCTAATTTTATACTATTTACTGAATGTCCCTAAGTAAACTTATCAGGAGTTTTTATTTCATCATTATATCTCAAATCGAGAACCTTATTTACCGAAATTAAATAACGAAGAAGGCTCGTGCTCACGATCCATAATTGCTTTCAACTCTTCCACTTTTTCAGGATATTGAGCAGCAATATTATTATCTTCATGAGGATCTTCAGCTATATTATACAACTCATGTGTCGGATTTCCCGAACTGATCTGTTGGCGAATAAGTTTCCAATCTCCAGCACGTACGGCCTGACGCCCACCTTCTTCATGGAATTCCCAATACAGAAATTCGTGTAACGGCTGCTCCCCTCTACTCAATAAAGTAGGCAAAATAGAAATACCATCCATTGTTTCTGCTCTCCAATTCGAATCAACACCTAACAAATCTACAAAAGTAGGCATCATATCCCATCCGGCAGCCTGAATATGACTTATACTACCGGGTTGAATTTTCCCAGGCCAATAAGCAATATAAGGTACTCGCATACCTCCTTCGTAAAGAGCTCTTTTAAGCCCTTTCAAACGTGCTTCTGTATTGAAGAAATAAGGATCGGCACCACCCTCCTGATGAGGACCGTTATCACTAGTGAAAATGAATAAAGTTTTATCGGCAATACCTTGTCGTTCAAGTTCTTTGATTATCTGCCCAACATAAGTATCCAAACGGGTAATCATCGCGGCAAATTGTGTGCGGGGATTTAAAGCCGTACCGTAATTGCCATCAGAATAAAAAGGCTTAGGCTCATAAAACTTATTTCTATACATTTCCACAATACTGTCCTGAGGCTGTGTCAACTCAGCATGAGGTATCGTATAAGTAAAATATCCGAAAAATGCCTTTTCCTTATTATCTCTGATAAATTTAAGTGCATGCTCGTGAATCGCATCCTGCGAATAACGTCCTTCTTGGTATTCCTTCGTTTTATTATTCCACAAATAATCAGGATAATATTTATGAGCTTTACGTTGACAGTTATACCCGTAAAAAACATCAAATCCCATATCATTTGCTTCTCCTCCCGATCCGGGATATCCCATTCCCCACTTACCGAAACAACCTGTGACATATCCGTTTTCTTGAAAAAGATTTCCTAATGTTTTCACCTTCGGATCAAGAGGCTCCTGACCTTCAGGTTGTATCTCTCTATTTCCACGAATTTTGGTATGTCCTGTATGCTGTCCCGTCATTAAAGATGCCCGGGAAGGAGCACTTACAGCCGTACTTGCATAAAATTGAGTGAAACTCATTCCCTGCTGTACGAGTCTCGTCAGATTCGGAGTTGAAATCATTTGCTGCCCGTAGGCCTCTATATCGCTGTAACCCATATCATCACATAATAAGTAAATCACATTAGGACGGTCAGTAGTCGCAACGGCATCTTTCACTTGTGCTTTACATAAAGAAGACGGAAATAACAAACTGCCGGACAGATATAAAAAACACTTTGAATTCATCGGTATCTCTTCGTTTCATGAAATTAAAAAAATCAAGATCTATTATAAAGTTTCAATGAAAAAGCAGTCAATTCTTGCGTTTTCACCCCCCCCCAAAACCGTAAATCTGTTTCATACTGATTTTATTAATAATCTTGACCTTATTTTCAGGAACAGATTCTAACCTCCATAAAAATTTATTGCTTATATCAGCCGGACGTTCGGCACATAAATTAGAGGTACATTCGCCCGTAAGATTTTCATCATAAGCGATATAACGGTCTGCCCGCTCCGTAGCCGTATGAGCATTTTTGATCTGATACCATACCGGATTTGCTTCGGTACTTGTTTGAGAAGCCGATAATTCGGACTCTACAGTAGAAAAAACAGCAATAATATGCATGCTCTCATTTACCGTAAAGGTGTATGTCTGATCTCGGCTTATAATATCTTGTCCAACTTTCCACCCTTCAAAATTTGCAGCAGAAGAAGAGGGTTCGGCCTTCACCGTAACAGAAGAACCTTTATCATACCTACCGTTTGCATTAGCAACTGTCTCAATAACCGCCGTACCTAAATTATCATTACTGGAAGAAACACTTATATAACAATCTTCTCGGTCAGTCTTATCCATAACATAAACGACAAAATCATACACACGTCCTCCAGAAACTGCAACATCCGATCCTGAAGGCCGGGACGAGTCTAATCTTACACGTATCCGCGCTTTTCCCAATTCTGCATCAGCAGGAACTTGAAAAGAAGCAGTAAATCCTTTATCTCTCATACTTAAAGAGGACTGATCTTGACTAACAAAGACACCGTCACGATCCCAATCTGTATAAATAGTAACAAATTGTCCGGAGATAGATACATTTTCCTCAATAATTAAATCGAACTGGCGTTCTTTCTCCACCAAAGTAGTAGCTTTAGAAACAATTATAAAATGCCGGTCAGGCGTAGAGGCAACAGTATAGCCTAAAGGATAACGAACAGCATCTCCGGATGTAATAGCAGAAACGATATATGCACTCCCGACCTGACCAGAAGGCATTTGATAAATCGGGTTCTTAACATTCATAGAACCCAGCCTGATCATCGTCTCAAAAGGATTATCTGTTATATACTCTTGAGCTTTCAACCCGGTAAACAGAGTACTCAGAAATAACAAAAAAAACATCAATAAGCTTTTTCTCATTTTCTTATTTTTTATCAAAAGATACCCCTATAAGACTTCGTCAAACTATATCTTCAAAATTTTATGCTTCACTTTTTAGGATACACTTTGCTTTTTCCCATAAGGAGTATCTTTCTGAATGAAAAAACTAAACTTTAAATCTCTTTATTTTTTAATAAACTTAATAGTACGAGCTCCGTTATCCATTTTTACTTTGGCTATGTAAGTGCCCTCCGAAAGGTTTTGTAAATTTTGTGTTCCCTTTCCTTCATACACCAAAGATCCGGTTATATTATAAACTCTTAATAAAGAACTCTCTGGAGAATATAAAACTGATGTCGTGCTATCAAAGTAAACATTTGCCAATTGGACGTCCTTAATTCCGGTCAACGGTGTAAAGGTTGCATTTATCTCTACATCCTCAGCTATCGTAATCCAATATGCAGCTCCGTTTTCGAGAAATTCCTGTAAACGATCAACTCCATTGATAAAAAGCGCACTTATCTCATAATCAGGTTCTAATACTACTGATATCGTAATAGCCGTATTTTTCTGCAACTCCGTTCCCGAAGGAATTTCTTCTTCATCGGAATCTTGCGTTACTTTCAACTTTCCACCCGTCAATTCGGTCGGATATGTAACCGTATAGACCTGCTTATTCGTAAATTCTACTGTAATTTCAGTGGCTTCAGACAGAGCGAATCCCGAGCCATCTATCGCTACACCGTTCACGTTGATTGCCTTAACTTGATAATTAACATCTGGGGGAGCTTCTACCGTCAACCAAGTCCCCTCCTCTACGCTACTGCCGCTTTCTACTATGGCATCTCCGTTCTTAACAACAAAACTTCCTCCGAGTACCGTACCTTCATAGGTTACATTGTAAGCCGGTAACTCGTCCCTATAAAAAACCAACCCGAAGCCTGATGTACCCCCATTTCATACACCGTTACTCCATAAGCTTTTTGTGTATCGCCGTTTTATGAATCCATAGCATTCAGATATGCAGGCTGAGCACTTGCTCCTAAATAATTGAAACAATACTGTTTATTTGCACAATCAGGTTGTCCGGTAGAACTACTCAACGCCATTACCTACTCCACGCCGGCTTCTGTAACGGTAAGAGAAGTGTTAGCTCCCGTATTCGGGCTTATACCGGTCTCGGCAAACACCTGCATTCCCGCACGATTAACAATATAGACTTTATTATCGGCACTTCCTTTTTCAAGACGCCACAAGTATCTATCGTCAAGTTGGGCAACCGGAACTCCTTCATCAAATTTTTCTGTCCTTAATTTTATACCATCCCAAAGTAAAAAGCGGTTCTGACGGTTTACATCGCTCATATGGGATGACATCATTGTGTACCATACTGGCGCTTCTGCCGTACTTATTTGAGGATCTACACAACCTTTTACTGGAATCACTGCGGCTTTGACAGAGAAAGATCCGATAAAAAAACTGATCAATACTAATAAGCCAAGTAATAATTGTCTATTCATAAGCTTAGATTTATTTAATTAAACGATAAATTTGTTCGCATATCAATTTAATTGCTAAAACTATATTATAGACAATTTATCAATTAAAAAAACGACAACTATATAATAAATCCGCTATTTTATAATTATTATTATAAAACACTAATATTCTGGCTATTCAAATAAAATTTCACTTCTTAATAAACTTGATCGCAAAAATACCTTTATCTGTTTCTATTCTGGCAATGAAACCGTACAGATACCACCAACAATGTTATAGACCGAAAAAACGCAAAATGACCTGATAATATTTCCTTATTGGAAAACTCAGACTGGTTATAAACATAAAAAAAATAGCTCTGAAGAGCTATTCTCATAAAATGGGATTATTCCAAAATTTTAATCTTTATACTCTTGAAAGATACGGCATCTCCATGATCTTGTAAAAGAATATGTCCCTCTTTCAGATTTCCGAAATCAGGCCAGTTCTTATACTTACTATAAGCAACCAGAGCGTTCCACATCTGGTTATTTCTCTCATAATCGACTATTTTCTTCCCATTAAGCCAATGTTCCACTTTATCACCATTCACAACGATCATTGCAGTATTATAAGTTCCCTTTTGAAAATTAGCCTCACTAATCTTATACGGAGGAATCAAGTCGTACAAAGAACCGAGTTTACGGTTTCCTTTCACACCCAGTTTCGCATCTGGATGATTTTTATCGTCAAGAATCTGAAACTCGCAACCGATCGCCGATCCCGCACCTTTATTTAAATCCGGATCGACAAAGTATTTTATCCCGCTATTTGCTCCGGTCGTTATTTTAAAATCCACCTTTAATATAAAATTCTTATACTTATCTTTTGTGATAATATCTCCACCGTTAGCAGACTCTTTACCTTCACTTTTGACAACTTTAAGCTCTCCGTCTTCTATTGTCCATCCCTTTTTCGGGAAACCGGTCTCTTTAGCACTTCTCCAACCATCGGTCGTCTTACCGTCCCACAATAATTTCCAACCTTCTCTCTTTTCTCTGTCGGATAAAGTATTCGGGATCAAATTTATTTCGGGCACTGCCATATTCTCAGGAGTTCTGTTCTTTTCAAGATCGGTAGTACAAATGCGGATATTCCTCCAAGCGACAGTTTTCCCATCCTCATTTTTACCGACTTCATGCACTTGTAAAGCGATAAAACCCGAAGGGGTTACATCGTCTATTATATTAGCGCATTCAATTCCATTCACCCAAGTGCGAATAGAATTACCTATAGCTTCGATACGCCCTCTATTCCACTCATTGCTCTTAAAAGCTTTTCTCGCCGGAGGATTAGCCGTAAGCCGATATATCCAAGCTCGACGGGCCTCATCGTAAATTCCTCCACTCCAAGCTCTCGGTGACGAATCTATTTCATACTGATAACCATGTACTCTCCCGTTCTGATACTCTTTGAGGCTTTCGCTTCTGAACTGAACACCGGAATTCAAACCTGATTCGATTTTAAATTCGAATTCTAAAATAAAATCGCCATAGTACTTTTTCGTAGCTAAGAAAGTATTCGGAGTGCCTGATTTCGAAATACCGACAATAGTCCCGTCTTGTACTTTAAATTCGGCATCTCCATTCAGTTTTTTCCAATTTTTCAAATTTTTCCCGTTAAATAAAGACTCCCATTGCGTATCTTGTGCCGATAACCCCAATGTCATGCAAACCAATAAAGACAATATTATTGTTTTTTTCATATTTTCTATTTTTTAATTGTTTCGATATATTACATCATATTTTATAAAACTCTTCCCATCCCTTGCGGGGTGGTTCTCCGACCAACAAAGCATTAGCAAAAGGATTATTCGTTATCTCTTTAGTCTTCCGGTCAAATAACAATTTCGTATTCATCCGCTGAGCCATAACCCCTAACGAAAACATCTGATTCAAAGGTCCGAATATTTCAAAAGGAGATCTAGCCTTCTCTTTACCCATACAAGCTAACAGAAAATTTTCATGATGATTAGACGTACTTTTAGGAACTTCAGGTAATTTCGAAGACAAGGCTTTTGCTTTCTCTTCAGGAATAATATGCAACGGACTACTATGTGTTCCTCCTTTAAAGATCAAATCTTTACTATAAATTATTTTACCCGGATTCAGCTTTGCAGGCTGTATTTTACCTCCGGCTACAAGCGGAATATTAGGATCGAGTTCCGAAACACCGTAACCTTCGGGAACCGGAGGTATATTATTCACACCGTCATACCACGTAACATCTACCGGAGGCATACTCCCCCGTTTCGGAAAACGAAACTTAATGGTCGATGCCATCGGGAAAAAGTAGTCATTATGCCCCTCCAACTTAATCGGATCGATCTCATAGGGAAGCCCCAAGTCTAAAAACTCATGGGCAGTATCCAAAATATGAGCTCCCCAATCACCCAATGCTCCCATTCCGAAATCATACCAGCACCTCCAGTTTCCATTATGATACTTCGAGTTGAAATCATGATGCCGAACGGTCATCAGCCAAGTATCCCAATCCATTCCGGAAGGGATAGTTTCGGCAGGAGGATATTGCTTAATATCGGGATTCCACGGGTGCCACCGCCGAGCACCGTTCATGTGAGCGGTTATCTCGGTGACATCTTTTATTATCCCGGCTTCTTTCCAAGCCTTGAATTGAAAATAATTTTCGCCTGAATGTCCTTGATTACCGACTTGAGTCACCACTTTCGCATACTTCTGTGCAGCCCGCATCATAAGCTCCGCTTCATAAAACGTACGTGCCATAGGTTTCTCTACATAAACATGTTTTCCCAAAGCCATAGCCATCATACAGATGGGGAAATGAGAATGGTCGGGAGTCCCTACGGATACAGCATCGATATCACCTCCCATTTTGTCGAACATTTCTCTGAAATCTCTGAATAAACGTGCTTTGGGAAATTCTGCGATAGTCTTGCGGCAACCTTTAGAATCCAAGTCTACATCGCACAAAGCAACGATGTTCGCCAACCCGGTTTTATTAAACTCCCGAAGAATTTCTCCCCCTCGATTACTGATACCGACACAGGCAAGATTTACTTTGTCATTCGTCCCGAATACCTGCTTAGCAGAGCTTTCGCTCCGTGCAGACAAGTTCGGGAACATACCTCCCAATACTAAACCCGATGTCGCCAATCCCGCTTTTTTCAAAAAATCACGGCGTGATACTGCATTTTTCATTGTTTGAAATTTATAGGTATAATGATTAATTATTTTCTATATATAATTCTTCACACACAAGACTGCATAATCAATCTTGCTTATCACCAACCCAATACCAAAATATCACAACACTAAAAAAGGGAAATAATTCGTACCGTATAAAAATAGATAATATAGAAATCTATAATATGCGTGTGTGTTCGCATTAGAGATTATTTCTCTTAGTTCACCTTCTTCATCTATTCAACAAATCTATAAAATATTTTTGAAATCCCCAATAATTCGGACAAAATTTCACACAAACTATAAATATATTTTCGCAAACAGAAACAAAAAAACACTCCCGGGAATTATTCCCATACGCCCCGGGAGTTCTACACACTACACATACTACACAAAATGTTTTTTCATAGAAAAGATAGATCGTAGTATCCTGAATTATCAACGTATATTTATTTCATCGATAAACATATAAGCACCTTCTTTAGGTACTTGATGAGCTTTATAATGAATATAACGAGCCTTTGCATATCCGTTATAGCCGAAGTTTCGGATCATCATGCCTTCCGTATCACGCCCGACCGGATTATCGATACGGTTCAGACAAGAATACTCTTTTCCGTCATCAGAGATCCATATTTCGGTCCATTCAGGAAACCAAATCCAAGGACCGGGCTGTTGCATGAAGTTAACTTCGATAGTATGAATATCGGTAATTTTACCCAAGTCTATGATACAATCCATATCTCCGGAGAAACCTTGCCATTTGCCGTCTCCGTAACTGTTTCCTCCTGTATGACCATCGGTTAATGTATGTTCACAAGCAGCCTTATAATGATCGCTATAAGGCAACTTATAAGTCACTTTCGCACCGATTCCTTTATGATAATAAACTTTATATTTTTGTGAACGGGTCAACTGTTTCCCCTCCCCGAAAAGCGCAACGGTTATCTCGGCCGAATCTTTTACAGAAACAGGAACAGAATATAATGTCGAATGTAACGTCGGTTCTGATCCGTCGAGTGTATAACGAATTTCGGACGGGATACGGTCACATTCGAAAGAAACACGGATTTCACGCTTCAAAGTATCTACAATCTGAGACATAACTACTCCATTGGCAATAGGATGAGCATTTATCCTCTTGTCCCACAACCACGCAACATGTCTATTGGCCGCCAGACGGAAACGCGTCCACGATTTATTTTCGAGATTACTCCAAGCTACCTCGGAAAGTGCGAGCAAACGAGGATAAAGCATATATTCGACATGTTTTTGCGTAGAGATATATTCTACCCAAAGATTGGCCTGTACACCCAATATGCGCTTACTCTCCTCTAAAGTTAAAGAATCAGGCACAGGATTATAAGAATACACTTTCTTTAAAGGCAAATATCCGCCGATAGCTTCCGGTTCTCCTGACGGATTATCTTGATACGCATCGAAATAGCAATATTCTCCGGGGGTCATGATCGCATCGTGCCCCATTCTTACAGCCTGAATCCCCCCTTTCTCACCTCGCCACGACATAACCGTAGCATTCGGTGAAAGTCCGCCGTCCAGAATCTCATCCCATCCTAACAACTCCCGGCCTTTGCTATTAAGGTACTTTTCTATACGATGCACCAGATAACTCTGTAATTCATCGACAGACTTCAGTCCCTCATCTTTCATTCTTTGCTGACATTTAGGACATTTCTTCCAAGCTTCCTTGTTTGCCTCGTCCCCTCCTATATGAATATATTTCGAAGGAAAAAGCGAAATAACTTCATCCAATACGGTTTCAAGAAATTTAAACGTATTTTCATTACCGATACAAAGCTCTCCGTTTTTATATGGTTTTCCCGAACAAGATAAATCGGGATAAACGGCCAAAACCTCTTCACTATGTCCCGGCATTTCTATCTCGGGTATTACCGTAATGTGTTTCGAACGAGCATATTCCAACACGTCCTTTATATCCTCACGAGTGTAAAATCCCCCATAAGCTCCGGGAACATCCTGCCGACAATAATGCCGATTTCCGTTCCACCACTCTTTCCACGTAGGAGCTGGTCTCCATGCCGCCACCTCAGTCAAAAGCGGATATTCCTTTATCTGAATCCGCCATCCTGCACCGTCGGTCAAGTGCCAATGGAACCGATTGAGTTTATATGAGGCAATAACATCGAACTGCTTTTTTATAAATTCGGTATCGAAAAAATGACGAGAAACATCCAAATGCATGCCTCTATAAGGAAATCGGGGATAATCCTCGATTTTCAGACAAGGGAGCGCACTACCGGCACAAGACACCATAATCTGATTCAATGTTTGAACACCATAGAACAGACCTTCATCGTTATTTGCAGAAATGATGATTCTTTCGGGACGGATTTCCAAATCATAACCACCGGAGACAGACACCTCTCCGTCTCGTATCTTTTGAATGAAAATAACATCTTTCCCGGATATTTTTTTCTTCCGGTCAATCGTACTCCACAAAGAACGCAACTCATTCATTAAAATTTTCTCTTCCTCAGAAGATGTTCCTGAAAATACGACATCCGGATTTTTAGAAAAGAATGTCCCCTCACCGAATACCAACTTCTGCGGATAAGGAATAAGTTGAAGCGTTATCTGTTCTTGCCGTTGACCTTTCAAAGGCAGCGACAAGAACAGAGATAAAAAAAATAATAATACCAGCTTTTTCGCCATACCAGAATTGTTTTTTCCGGAGAATATTTCAATTTGCATTTATACCTGTTTACCTCGGACAGATACCGAAAATTCCAAATATTCTCCGGAGGAAAATTTATTTGCTCAGAAAAATCTCACTTTCCGGATTAAGAATTTGTTTCATAAACTATGAACATTATTAAAATAAGCTCTAAAAGCTTGTCTAAGAACCCGTCTCAATAAAATACTTAATATATATTTATTTCATCTACAAATAAAAATCCGGGCTTACCTTTCGCACCATGCCATGCAGGTAAAGATTTTACACTATTGGCCTTAATTTTTACATAGCGGGTATTTACAGGATCAAAAGCTACACCTTGAATCATGCGGTCATTCTTCACACTCTGATCCGGCAACACCAATACCGTATCTGCTACACTGTTATATTTCACACCATCTTGAGAAACCAATACCGAAATATGATCAGAAGGGAATATCCAATTATCTTTATCGAATAGAATACCCAATTCGACTTTAGAAATAAATGTTGTCTCACCTAAATCGATCACGGCATCCAAATCTCCGGGACTAAACCCGATCCAGCGACCGGTAGCAAAACCCATATCTCCGATCATTCCGTCTACAAGAGTCTGACCTCCCTTAAACGTATAACGGTCATTCGGTGCGCTGTTCAACGTTATCTTGCGTGCCGTAGCCTTATTGAATACATATTCTTTCTCAAACATATTGGTCTTCATTCCCGGACGTACTACAATCGCTTTCAGATCGGTATTTTCCGTCAACTCGATCGGCTGAGTATATCTCGTGCTTTTTTCTGTCGGCACCGTTCCGTCAAGTGTATAATAAACCGGAGCATCGCCTTGTGTTCTCAAAGTCACCTCTATGCAATGCTTTTCCGGAATAATCCTATATTCAGGATTGATACCGAATATATGTTTGCCATAATTATATCCTTTCAAGTCATACACCTGTATATTATGCTGAAGACGATCGAGAAAATTCACCCAATTTTTATTCTCCGGCCGAGTCCATTGCACCTCACTCAAAGCGTCTAAACGCGGAAGCAACATATACTCGACCTGTTTAAAATCAGAGATATATTCAGTCCAAAGATTAGCCTGTGCTCCCAGAATATATTTTTTAGAATCATTATCCAACGTATCCGGAACAGGCTCAAAATCATATACTCTTTCAAGAGGTACATAACTGCCTATTGCAAGCGGTTCGGTCTGAGTATCTTCACTTTGATAATAATCAAAATAGAGATAAGTATTGGGAGTCATAACGACATTATGACGCAATTTCGCAGCCTGCACACCGCCATCAGTACCTCTCCACGACATGACTGTCGCATTAGGAGCAGCCCCTCCCTCAAGTATCTCATCCCAACCGATGATCTGACGATCGTTTTCATTCAGAAATTTCTCGACACGAGTCATAAAATAGCTTTGCAACCGTTCTTCAGCCGTGTGTTCCTTATCTGTTTTCAAACCCAACTTCTGAATACGTGCCTGACAAAGCGGACACTTTTTCCAACGGTCTTTAGGGCATTCATCTCCCCCTATATGAATATAACGGGAAGGGAATAATTCTATAACTTCAGACAATACATCCGTAACAAACTCATACGTTTCTTCTTTTCCGGCACATAAAACATCAGGATGCACTCCCCACACTCCTTGCACTTCATACGGTCCTCCGGTACACCCCAAAGAAGGATAAGAAGCCAAAGCAGCCACCATGTGACCGGGAAGATCTACTTCCGGAATTATAGTAATAAAACGTTCTTTTGCATAATTGACAATATCCCGAATCTGATCTTGTGTATAATATCCCCCATACGGAGTATTATCATATTGATCGAAATTTTTCTTAACCATCGTATGTTTGCGAATACTGCCGATTTCGGTCAGCTTGGGATATTTCTTAATCTCTATACGCCAGCCCTGATCATCGGTAAGATGCCAATGAAACACATTCAACTTATGCATGGCCAGCAAATCTATATATCTTTTTACTTCATCCACAGAGAAAAAATGGCGTGCTACATCAAGATGCATTCCCCGGTAAGAAAAACGCGGGGCATCATCGATATGAGCACACGGAACTTCCCACTTCTCTACAGAATCACTCTCTTTATCTCCATACACAGCTATGGGAAGCAGTTGTTTTAATGATTGAACGGCATAATAGAATCCGGCAGCCGAACTTGCCTTAATAATAATATTTGAAGGGTCTATATCTAAAGAGTAACCTTCATCAGCAATAGATGTATCTAAATCGAAAAAGACGATATTCTTTTCACCTTTCTCTTCTTCAACTATGCACTCGGTTTTCAAACCTGCCACATTGTTAAGCAGCGCACTGAAGTTACGAACGACTTCCTGGGATGCCGAATCGAGCGATAAAGTGCATATCATTTTCGTCTTTTTATTAAAAGCGAACGTACCTTCTTCCGGAACTAATGAATTCGGATAAGGAATAACAGAATAAGTATTCGGTGCATTTTGCCGTTTACACGAAATTATAGACAATGACAGGAGACATACTCCTAATACAAACAAATGTTTCTTCATACTATTATTTTATAGATTTTAATTATTCCATTTTCGTCATATCGGAACACGAATGCTTTCGTTCTATTTTTTAATATAGAGAGTTCATCAAATAAATTACCCGATAACAGGCCTATCTTCGATCAAATTAAGATTAAAAGTACTATTGTCGGCCAAATCCATCCATGCACCGTCAATCCAACTTTCAAAAAATTTGATACCACTTCATAATACGGTTTCCGTTCTTATGCACTACATCCACAAAACCGGAAAAATCATACACCTCATTCGTTGTAGTTTCCGACATCTGTGACATCGCTGTGCCCGGTGTGCCCATAACAGCACAACATACCATAGCTCCGATAATCAAGTGTCTTTTTTTCATAAGCAAATAATTTTAATTTAGGTTGTTTAGTTAATGAATAGTATTTCGGCACAATACCGAAATACTATTCTTGTTTTCTCATATTATTAAAAGTTAGGCTGGTCTACATCCCACCACAAGCGCGTAGCCTGGAGATCTGCTCCTCCCAGCGCTTTAAGACCGGTAGCCTGAATATCCCGGATAGAAGCGTCATCGGTATTCGGGAAAGGCATACGGCGGATCAAATCTCCTTCAGACAAAGAACCGTCTCCGTTACCCGGATTTATCACCGGAAACACTTTCGGATAGCCCGTACGGCGCATATCTACCCACGGTTCATAACTATACGGATACGCTGCGATATATTTCTGGGTAATGATTTTTTCGAGTTTCACTTCAGGACTATCTCCTTCATTCCACTTTACCCCGATTTGGGTAACACTCGGCATATCATCCACAATACCCTGGGGATCGACATAAGTGTAGGCAACAGGAGCTTCGAGATTTTTATATTCTTCGAGACGAGTAACATAAGTCGATGCCATCTTCATATCCCGGTCTTCGAGATAGGCATTGTCAAGTCCTCGATTATAGAAAAACGATTCCGAGCCGCCCATATCCCAACCGTAAAGATGACCTTCTGCTCGCAAAAAGTCCACTTCCGACATTTTCATTAAATATAGAGGTGGAGCATATCCTGCAAATACTTGCGCACTCAATTTACTGCATCCAGCATAAGGATTAGAAGCTGCAGCCTGACCAGTTCCAGGTGTAACGCCTTCTCGCATACCGACAATACGCGTATTTGCCGGAGTCACTTCTTCTGTCGTTTTATTCACAAAAGCATTACCGTTCTTTTCGAACACATAATCGGCGTAAGGGTGATTCAGACTTTTAAGCAAACTTTCGAATGATGCGCTCAAGCGGGAATCTCCCCAAGTATTGGTTATCTCCAAAAGCGGATGAGTCATTCCTAAATACATAGGACGCAAACCGATCTCATCATCCGTACTCTCGATAACACCATCACGAACAGCTTCTTCTGCCCATTCTTTTGCCATAGGTCTATCGACCTTGACTATGTGCATTGCCATACGCAACTTAAACGAATTGGCAAAACGAATCCATGTCTCGACATTGGTCGCTTTCATCATAGATAAGTCGGACAAATGCTGGCTCATCTGGCCTTTAACTTTCGACTTATACCATTCCGGTTTCTGATCGAAATAGTGAAGACATTTGAGAACGGTATCTACATTTGCCTTGATATTCACATAAATAGTCCGCAAGTCATTATACGTAAACGGAGCACTTTGTTTGTTCGCCTTGAAATCGACATACGGAAACGGCCCGTACAAGTCGGCAATTTCCTGAGAGGCATAATTGAATAAAAGCAGGAAAATCGCTTTCATTTCGGGTATAGAGTCGATTTCCGGTCGGTTTAACAGAGGCACAAATACATTCTTGGAAATCTCATAGCAGGAGAACGGTCCCGGATTGAAATCGGGACTTACGGCATAGATATGTCTCAGCTCCCCGTACATAAAATCGGAATGCGGAACAACCGAATATTGTGCATAATTATCGGGACCTAAAGAGAACTGACGTTGATAAGAGTGTGCTCCAGGCACTTGGCCTTCTTTTCCTCCCCGCATCGCGTATATTCCACCGCGAGCCTGCCTGAAAGAGGTGTTCAACGCCTGAATCGCTGCATCTAATCCCTCTTCCGAAATAGACTTCATATAATCTATACTGTCTGCCGCTCCATGATAGATCGTATCATCGACTTTTATTTCTGTTTGGTCAAAATCATCTGTCGGAATATCATAATCCAAACATGATTGAAAGCCCAGGAAAGCGACTGATCCCAAAAGCGTGAAAAATATTTTGTTTTTTTTCATATGATATACTGCTTTATGATTAGAAATTAACATTCAATGAGAATCCGAATGATCGTGACGACGGCATGTTGAACATCTCAAATGCTCCGGCTCCGTTAGCTGTAGAAAGCGATACATCGGGATCGACCGGACTGTCTTTGTAAATAAAGAACAGATTACGGGCAATGAACGAAAGAGTCAAATTCTTATTTTCTCCGATCAGATTACGGAACGTATAACCCAAAGAAAGCTCTCGCAAACGGAAATTGGTACCGTTATAAATATATTGCGAAGATGCCGGAGATGCGCCTCCGATACCTTTATAATAAGAGGTAATCGGCACGACTCGATTACTACCATCGGGTAGATACATTCCCAACTGCGAGCCATAATCTGAAGCTATGAGATTATGTTGTTCGGCATACTGACGGGCTTCGGCCGTACGATCTGACAAACCTGATCCGTCGAGATAGGCTTCGGTAAACGATATGACTTTTCCGCCAATGCGACCGTTAATCAGGAAGAACAGAGAGAAGTCTTTATAGCGAATGGTATTGCTCCATCCCATTTGCCATTTCGAATTCATATTGCCGGCATAAACGCCATATTGCTTGTTCGCCTCGGTTTCCAATTGCGGTGCACCGTTAGAATCGAGAACATAATGCCCCTTTTCATCACGCTTAAAATCCGTCACATACATATCTCCGATAGAACCGCCCTTGCGGTAACGTACACGAACGCCCATCAAATCGTTATAAATAAGCTTTTCACTGCCATCCTCTTCGTATGAAGTTTCGAGAATCTTGTTATCATTGAATGATACGTTATAAGAAGTTCTCCAAGACCAGTTCTTTCCGAAACGAAAATTATAGCCTACCGTGGCCTCGATACCCTGATTGCGAACCTTTCCGGAATTCACCGGCTCTGACAAGCCGGACGCATTCGTCGCTATCATATAAAGATCCTGCATCTTAGAGTTATAATAGGTAAGGTCTAAATTGAGTCGATTATCTAAAAACATCATTTCGACACCGGTCTCAACAGACTTTGTCTTTTCGGGTAACGGATTAGCAAAACGGGCATACGCACTCGGAGAGATAACGCCCGTCTTGAGATCCTCTGTCCCTTTTGCATAGACCTGATTAGGTATAGAGTTACCTACTTCTGAATAAGAGAGACGATACTTCAAATAACTGAACCAGTCGGGTAATTCAACAAGAGAGCTGACAATGGCATTGGCTCCGACTCCGAAATAACCGTAGTTGTCTGGTGTCCCACGGTCGGAAAATTGTTTATAAGCACGATACCAATCTCGACGATAAGATCCGTCGATATATACTTTTTCCTGCCAACCCAATTGAGCCGTAACGAGTGCGGCTTTATCCCAATCTGTCAACTTTGTCGTCTTGGTGGCAGATGTTCCTCCGGCATTCGTCTGGAACAAATTGACACGTGTCGAAAGCATTTGATTATTCGGATCTATATAAGTGGCCACCACATCGGTCTTTTGAGTCTCCGTTTCACGCAAGTGGCCTACCCAACCGGCTGTAGCCGATACCGAAAAGTCTCCGAAAGTCTTATTGTAACTCAACAAATAGTCGGTATAAATTTCATTGGCCGTCTCGATGTCTTTCCAATAATTTCCATAGTCATCCATATTGGAAGGAAGGAATGTCGTTGCATAACGACGGCTGTCTTTCTTATATTTGGTGTGATCGATGCTGACTCGCGCCTGGAAACTCAATCCGTCATAAATATCGGCACGACCGGTTATCGTACCATAGAAACGGTCTTCGTTTACCTTATTGCGATTCTGGTTCATCAACCAATAAGGATTATTTTGTCTGGCTTCCATATACGCCCAGTTTTGCATAGGACCTGAAAGCGCTACACGAGTCGGGGTCAATACATACTTCCCCTGATCAAGTACATAAATTGATCTTATATTACTGTTCCATGTGCCGTCTATGGCATAATTATTGCGATAGTAACCGATATCGATATTGCGCGGCATCATGTACATGTGATAAATCGGGTTTCCGGTCGTACCGCCACCGGGACGATTACGGGTAACGGTCTGTACATAATTCATAGACACGTCGAAATGGAGTCGCTTAAAGAATTCATAACTCTGACGGAATGCAAAAGAGTTGCGATTGTAAGAGTTGCTTTCGATCATTCCTTTAGAGTGAGAATTACCGAAAGAGAAATAAGTTTGAATCTTATCCGTACCACCGGACAATGCTATCGAGTTATTGGCCGTAAGACCGGTACGATAAAAATCATCAAGGTCATTGCCCGCACTGTTACGCAAATAGACCTCATGTGTACGATCCGCGCCGAACTGGTCTCCGTCCAATGGGACATTGATCACCAAATTATCTGCACGGCGTGATGAAACTTTGTCGCCCCAACTATCTACGGAAAGCCCAATATTCGATACCTCTGCTCCATAAATATTCTGAATTTTCGGTGTCAGAAGCGGCGTATCGAAAGTAAGATTTGAAGAGAAATTGATGGATAGTTTACCCTCTTTACCTCTTTTTGTGGTTATCATTACAACTCCATTGGCTGCAGCCGACCCGTAAAGGGCGGCTGCATTAGCCCCTTTCAAAACATTGATAGACTCGATATCATCGGGATTGATCATGGATAGCGGGTCGGATCCTTCCCCTACTCCCGAACTGGTCATGGTAGCAAGGTCGCTCATCTGTCCACGTGTATTATTGGTCATGGGAACTCCATCGACAACAATCAACGGGGTACTGGATCCGAAAACCGACTTGTTACCGCGAAGTATGATCTTCGAAGCTCCTCCGGCTCCTCCGGCACTCGGAGTAATAACAACACCTGAAACTTTTCCTTCGATAGAGTTTGCCACATTCGGATCTTGCACCCGATTCAGGTCATCGCTCTTAATCTGTTGTGTAGCATAAGTCAAGGATTTCTCTTTACGCAAGATACCCATAGCCGTCACTACCACCTCATTAAGAGCATGGCTCTCTTCTTTAAGTACGACATTTATCTCTTTCTTTCCACCCACAGCAATAGTCTGCGAAGTATATCCCACATAAGAGAATATCAAGGTCGGATTTTCTACATCCGTAGAAATCGTGTATCTCCCGTCCATATCAGACATCGTTCCCTGTGTCGAATTTTTCAAAGCAATACTAACACCGATCAGCGGTTCTCCTTTCTCATCTGTTACGACTCCCTTTACAGTAGTCTTTTTCTGAGCAACCAATCTGGTCATTTTACCCGCATGAGCGACTGTTGCACGAGAAAGAATAATTTGACGATTCGAAATGGTATATTTAATACCTGTTCCTTTAAACATTTCATCAAGAACAGCATTAATAGTACCACCATTTACTTTAACAGATACTTTTCGGCTCAAGTCGATAGACTTATCATTATACAGAAAAACATAATCCGAATTTTTCTCGATCTTTTCGATAACTTGTTCTACCGGTTCATTATTTACCGAAATAGATATCGTTCTACTTTGAGCAAAAAGATTCTCAGCTTGAATTTGAGAGAAAGCAAATAGGAAAAGAAACAGCCCGATCTTCATTTTCCGAAACATATAGGAAATAACTGTATGATATTCACACCTTTTCTTTTTTTTCATGATATTCTTTATAACTTAAATTAATCTCCAATTTTTACATAATATAATGGCCAGCTCTGATTTTCAAGAGCTTCACTGTCGTGTTTTTCAAAATTCCATAGGCATACAAATTTTAATTTTTCAATTTCTATTATTATTCATCACTTTATTCAAGGTATATATTGATTCGTTTTCGAGAAAGTGTCGTATCGCAATTCTGGGCAGGAGCAGCAACCTCCCATTTTATAGGAGCAGTCATGCTCAAATAATCCAAGATTTGAAAAATATCTTCTCCGGTAAATGTTGCACGGTAATTATACTCGGTATTCTTTTTATTCACGAAATGAATGTCTACATTATAACGACGAGACAAAAACTTGAATATTTTATCCAATGAGGCATTCCTGAAGACAACCTTCCCATCTTTCCACGCAGTTTTTTCATAAGTTTCGATCGATTTTACATACGTATTTTTATCTTGGCGATCATAATAGAAACACTCCCCGGGTCTAAGAGCCATATTAATATTTCCGGCTGCATTTTCAACATTCACCCTTCCTTCTTCCAATACTACCTCGATCGTACGCTCATCATCATAAGCGCTTACATTAAATTTCGTCCCCGTAACCCGGACACTTAATCCTCCGGGAGTATTTACATAAAAAGGATGTTTCTTATCCGACTCCACCTCAAAATAAGCCTCTCCCCGTATTTCTACTCTCCGGGATTCTTCACTAAAACGGGTCGGATAACGTAACCAGCTTCCCGAATTAAGCCAAACACACGATTTATCAGGCAACTGATACTTAGAAATCGTTCCCGGAGCAGCATTCACTTCAACATAAGTAATATCTGCAAACGAGTCTTTTATCTGAAAATAACCCAAAATTCCGGTCAGACCGATGAGCGGAAGAACAATAATCGCCGCCACGCGACTAAATATCTCGAATATATGAGAACGCCTATTGGT
This sequence comes from Coprobacter fastidiosus, assembly GCF_982245605.1. Lineage (NCBI taxonomy): Bacteria > Pseudomonadati > Bacteroidota > Bacteroidia > Bacteroidales > Barnesiellaceae > Coprobacter > Coprobacter fastidiosus. Next base: position 19,418 of record NZ_CEVCIF010000043.1, read on the forward strand.
ATGTATACGGGACAACACTTTTTTATATGCCTTACGAGTATCGATCTCCGACAACTCGGTCATTTGTTTGTCCAAATCCAACAACTTCTTTACAGAAGCTAATAACTCAACATTTTCTTCCGAAAGTTGCTCCTCTATCTTTTTCCCCTCTTCAGGGTCGAGCTTCCCGCTATAATAATCGAAGACTTTTTGAGGTTGGGGTTTTATATTTTCTGAAATCTTTTCCATATCTGTATTTTGCATAATTCGCTTAATAGACAAACAGCTCCAGCAAAAACAGACAGCTACAACATAAGTTTTTTATAAAAATCTGATTTTGTTCATTTTAAAAATATTATAAATAACCTTATGCCATTTTGGAGATAAAAAGAGTGAACCAGAAAACATCAAAGCATTAAATAAAAAGCGTTTTTCAAAAAAATAAAAACAGATTAATCCTTGTATATTCCATTTTTTTGTACTTATTTAGCCTTTGATTTTTCAATATAAAAAAATCATTTTGGTGTTTATAAATCGGATTACAATGATTTATCACTTTTGGATATAATATAAAATTGATTGGCATCATATTTTCTATATGCGACACAAAAAACGGAGTTAAAATCCCAAACAGTTCTTTGCAAAGTTTATCTTTTGTATTTCAGTCGGAGATTAACCATAATCGATCGGAAATAAAATCGATGATTTAAAGTTATTCTATTTAAAATTTCAGAAATGAGTAGTTTAATCCAGACATCTCAGACCTTATAATTGTAAATCTTAAATTTAATCTGACTGAACTATACGCTTTTTACAAAATATAAAGACAATTGGTTGTGCGGACAAACTCTATGCAGAAAATAAACAGATACCTCAATTTTTAGAAATGCTTTTACCCAATAACGGCATAATTCAAATTAAGTTTACAAAGGAATATGCAGGCTGATGAATTATTAATAGAAATATCAGAGAATAATAGTCAAAAAGCTTTCAAATTACTGTTTGAATCTTATTATCCATCTTTATGTATATTCGGCCGCCGTTATATCGAATCAGAAGAGGTCGTTGAAGACGTGGTTCAAGACGTTTTTACATCCTTATGGGAAAACCGCCATAGAATAAATATCGAAACTTCTGCAAAGAACTATTTGATTACCATGACCCGAAATTTCTGTCTGAATTACTTACAAAGAAACCGGATAGAACAAAATTACATACAAGGGAAAATGACAAATCCGTTCGAGATCGGCAGTAACGATCTGGAAGAAGTCGTTCTTTTCTCCGAACTTAAATCTTTGATGATAGAAACTCTGAAAACACTACCTTTTGAATACCAACAGGTATTCATTATGAGCCGGTTCGAAAACAAAAATTACCGCGAAATTGCTGAAACTTTGGGTATATCGGTAAAGTCGGTAGAACGTTATAAAATGCGCACAGAGATGAAACTCCGTGAAAACTTGCAAGACTACATCTCTATTATGATTATCGTAATGATCATACAAATTCTTGCGGAAATGAATCATTGATAATAAAATTTCTCTCAAACCCGGCCCGAGCAAAATTCAGACAGTTCTAACATTTGATTTGACGTTTTTTCAGGTATCGGGCCGGGGTTTCTCCGATGCTTTTAACAAAAGCACGATTAAATGTAGATAGAGAGTTGAAACCGCTTAATTCGGCTATTTCCATTAAAGTCCTGCGTTCATCCGATGAGAGCAGAGCACAAGCCTCCTTTATTCTGAATCCGTTTACATATTCATAGAAAGTCGTGTCGAGATCGTTATTTAAATATTCCGACAGATAAGTACGGTTTGTCCCTATTGCCGTCGCCACTTCGGTAAGAGTCAGTTTAGGATTTAGAAACATTCGTTCATTTTCCATATATTCTTGCAATTTTTTAAAGGGAAAATTTTGTATCTCATGAGACCCTTTCTGTTCAGGTTTCGGCATAAATAATCTGGACGTACTCGGCATTTCTATAACCGAATGTTTTTGGGATAATCGATAAATATAAGTCCAAACGATAATAGATATTGCATAATAAGCGGCATCGTTCAACCAATTTTCTTCCCAAAGGAGAATGGTCCAGAGTACAAGACATATATATAATGCTGTTATAGCCTTGCGTACCCATGAAATACTCAAGTTCTCGATATCCGAGAAATTGTTTTTTATATAATTGTCACGACGGGAACTTGCCATGAAAACAATAACAGTAATTATTGTTCCGAAAACAAGGGCATATAACATTGCCGCCTTGAAAATAACAGAAGACGGGTATATGATGTATGCGACTATAAATAATACCGAAGGCATAGACATTCCTATGATTCTGCGTAATGTGACCCATCCGGGAGAGATAACTTCGAAGAAAAAAAGAGCCATTAACGGAACATATAACATATCGGTACTCATTGTTATACTCGTTATATACGGGTTGTACCATACGCCTTTTATCAAGAATCCCATATCCTTGAATTCGAGGAATGCAAGAAAAATCATGCTACAGAAAAGCAACCTCATCATATTGCTGCGGTGTCTTAAAGGATATAACTGAATACTGGCAAGTATAAAGAACATAAATGCTGCACCATGTATAAAATGTGCTAAGTTCTCATAAAATGGATTCATTGTTCATCTCGTTAATCTATTCTGACAAATAGGGCTTTATTTACAAAGATATAAGAATTATAAAATTTATACAACACATGCAGTTTAATGATTATTGCATATATTAATATTATAATCATTTTATTGTGAACATATTATATATAGTGAAAATTCGGTTTGAAGATTTGAGTTTGTCCAAATTTTGCCAAGATTGGCTTTGAGAGTTCCATTTGAGTATATATTCTTGTTTTTATAAGAATGACAGCAGCTTTCTGACAAATGAAAACGAGAAAACAGGCCGGATAACATTTTTTATCGGAAAACTCAAGCTGTCCCTAATATTCTATGTCATTTTTATCGAATGACTCCTTTTTTTGTTTTAATGACACGATAATTTATTTATTGAATATTCTTTTTATCGATTGATTCCCTGAATATTTCGGGTTATTCTCATATTTGCTTTCAACTTAATTCCAAAATATTTTTACAAATTCATCAATAATCTACACCTATCGTATGAAGAAGTATAGTTATCTACTACTTATTTTCCTATCCGTTTACTTCACCGGATGTGAAAAAGATGAGACCATAACAGAACTTGAAGAAGTGACATTATCCGTTTCTCCCGAAAATCTGAATTTCGACGAAAACAATCCGTCAAACAATCAAATTACCATTATCTCCAATGTCTCATGGAGTATAAATGTCAGCAACAACGCTTTGAAAGTCGACAAAAGCGAAGGCGGGCCCGGAGAAAACAAAGTTTCTGTAACCGATATTCCCGCAGGCGAAACCTATATGCTTACGATCTCTACCGTAAAAAGAAACGAGACAGATAAAACAATATCAAAAAGTATCGCCGTAACTCGTCAACCGAAAGGCTTCACCAGCGAAACAGTCTATTACGATAATCTCGACAAAGCAATTTGGAGCGGAAGCGGAAACCCATTTATAGACCAATGGGACGGTTATATAAATGCAACAGGAACGGGTGCTGAAAACATCGAATATACGGGACGAACCGTTTCTGTTCGAAACAATTTTCAATCTTCGGGATATGCAGGAGCATCTCGCAAAAATGCATTCTATTTCGGAGGAAAAGATGCCTATGTGACGGTTAATAACATACAACTTCAACCCGGGCAAACATCTTTTCAGCTCTCTTTCGGATGTTGTAAATTCGAAGGTAATTTCGATACATCTTCCAATATCAAAGTATATATCAGCGGAGACGGAAGTTCGATGAAGTCTCTTGCCTACAACCGCTCTACAACAAACTCTTGGGCACTGGCAACCGCTCTGTTCAGCATACATAACACAGTTCCCCAAACTCTATCCATCATGTTCGTAGCCGACGACTACAATATCAGAATGGATGACATCAAACTGGTAACGAGCAATCAGCCCACAGATCAGATATTCGATTTCTCCACAACGAGCTACCCATGTGCAGAGACACCCAAAACTATCAAAACCAACAGTAACTACAAATATGTTACACATTTTGCCGAAACACTGATAAGCCAAAAGCATGTACGCAATTACACGGCATGTTATGACACATATCGACACAATCCCATGTGGGTCGCTTATCCTGTACACCAATGTTATCATGAAAAAGGGTTCGGACGTACAGATCCCGATCCTTGGCGTCCCGACCCGAAATTCTCGGCAAGTGAGCAATCTATTATCTATCCGAGCGACTGGAGCAACTGGCCTTGGTCAATGAACGGTAATGAACCGACCGACTTATACTATTATTGGAGGCCTTATAATAACAAAAACTTTACCAAAGGACATTTACTGCGCTCGGCCGATCGAGGTGGCGCTGGAAGCGAAATGAACATACAGACTTTCTATCCTACCAATATCGCTCCCGAAGCATATCTATACGGAGATCATTGGAGCAAAGTGGAAGAGTTGTTATCCGATACATGGGAATGTTCCGATACGACATACGTCGTTGCAGGATGTTATTATGCAAATGATGGTTACAAAACTTATGATGCAAGTAATTGGAATACCCTGTCGACTTTATCCAAAGAATGCGTAATTCCAACAGCTCGATACAAAGTAATACTTCGTACCAAAAACGGAAGTTCAGGTAAACCGATCGCCGAATGTTCACCGGACGAGGTTATGGCTATCGGATTCTGGTTTCCACAGAATCTTAATAACGAAAATCCGGGCACTACACCTCCATTGAGCAACTATATATACTCGGTATCTGAAATAGAACAAATGATCGGCAACGAATTTGAATTTTTCCCGACAGCACCTGCCAAAGTTAAAAATCGAGTAAACATCAATGACTGGCCGGGACTGAACTAAAAATCTGTCTAAATTTTCCAATAAAATGGAGTTTAGACAGGTCTTAAAACTCTATCAATGAAAAGACCTGCCCGACAAATGGGGAATGCCGGACAGGTCTTCTTTATATACCGATCAACAAAAACTCAAATAATCGCAGTACTATATAGTCTTCAAAAGAAAAATAAAACCAGTATTTCAACAAAATAATAAGTGGCATATAAACAAAAAATGGTTGTCTCACGACAACCAATCTTCGTTAACCTTAAATCTAATACTATGAAAAACACTGTGCAAATATAGAGAAAACATGCTATAAAACATATTAATAATCAAACAAAATATTTTGCATTAACTTTATTTAAACTTTAAAATCAAAACTGAAGCCTCTATTACAAGACCTTTTTTTATTTTCAAATTCCATGTAGCAAAATACAAATCGAAACAAATAAGCATTCATACATAATAAAAATATAAGAAAAAACGATTTTTAACCGATATTTTTCACTATTCAGCGATAACAATACGGATTTTATCGATTTTTTTTTGCATAATAATTTTTCTATTTTATTTTTGTAATGATCAAAAAAGCATATACTACCTGTACAGAATGATTTTTTGATTAAACTATTCTATATATTTTGGTTACTCGGCAGCCATTCCGTGAGGAAAGGCTGTCGTTGTTTTTTATATTCCGGCTCAACAACTTCGCAGCAATAAAAAAATTAAAGACGGCCCGACAGTTCCAATATCTCGGCAGGAGAATCCACGACATAACAAGCACCGTTTTCGACCAGCTCTTCACGAGTGCGGAAACCCCATGTCACACCCACAGAAGTAACTGTCGCCGCTGCAGCCGTCTGCATATCTACCCCCGAATCTCCGATATATAGCGCCTCATTCACCGATACACCATTCACCTGTAGGATTTCTTTTACAATGACCGGATCAGGTTTTACCGGAATTCCCTCACGCTGGCCGAGTACCACGGAAAAAACGATGTCTTTAAAATAGTAGCGCACCAACTTCTCCGTACCTTCTTGATACTTATTCGAAGCAACAGCCAAAGCAATGCCTTTATGTTGCAATTCTCTTAATAATTCTGAAATGCCCGGATAAGGAACTGTCAAGCATGTATTGTTTTGGGTATAATGCTCCAAAAAGAAACCTCTCATCCTTCCTATATTTTCCGGCGTACACTCACTCTCGGGAAGAGCCCTTTCAAAAAGTTTATTTATTCCGTTCCCGACAAAATAATTATAAGCATCAGTTTCATGTTCAGGAAAACCACATTGTTTCAATGCATAATTGGTACTCCCCGCCAAATCACTGATCGTATTCAGCAAAGTACCGTCCAAATCAAATATTACCAACTTTATCATCTTCATCTGTTTTTTATGGAACGAAAGTAGAAAAAATAGGTTTACCATACAAACAGACTCTTTTTATGTTTTACAGCATAGTCAATCTACATACCACAACATATAAAATAGTAATAATCAACATATTAAATATAACCAAATTAAAATGTGCACGCACACACAATAAAAAATATTATAAATACCCGATATTTTTCGCTACATTTGCGAATCATAAATGTGTACGCACACACATAGCATAAAATTGCTCATGACCGATAAAACAAAAAATGTTCGCATTTCAGATATTGCCCGTATGGCAGGAGTATCCGTCGGAACAGTCGATCGGATTCTGCATAACAGAGGAAAAGTGTCTAAAACAGCCCAAGAAAAAGTAAACCGAGTATTGCAAGAAGTTGAATACCGACCCAATCTCATGGCTCGGTCGCTGGCATTGAAAAAGCAATTCAATATTGCAGCTTTGATTCCGGCTTTCCGGCCGGGAGAATATTGGGAAAAGGCTGCGGAAGGGATAGACAAAGCTGCCGGAGAGCTGAACGACTACAACATTGTCGTTCAAAAAATATTCTTCGACCAATATGACCAAACCTCATTCAAGCACGTTTGTGAAATGGTTCTTTCTGATGAATTTAACGGAGTATTGATCGGAACATTATTTTCAGACTCGGTAACCGAACTCTCTGCCCGCCTCGATGAAAAACAGATACCATACGTATATATCGATTCCAACATCCCCGAAAACAATCAATTGGCATATTTCGGGACCAATTCTTATGACGGAGGATATATTGCCGCAAAATTGCTTACGGGGAAAATAGCACAAGGAAGCGATATTCTCATCGGAAAAATAATTCGAGAACGAAACAACAGTTCTACTCAGGTAAAAAACAGAGAAAAGGGTTTTATGGAATATCTCCATAAAACTGGTTTCTCCGGTCATGTCTTCTCGTGCGAACTGCATATCGACGAACCCGAATATAATGAAAAAATCCTAAACCGGATATTCAAAGCCAATCCCGGCATAAAAGGAGCTGTCGTATTTAATTCGGTATGTTGCGTATTGGCAGATTACTTGGAGAACAACGGTAAAAGAGAGATAAAGCTGGTGGGATATGACCTTATCGAAAGAAATATACGACATCTGTCAGAAGGGACGATTACATGGCTTATCGCCCAACGCCCCGAGATACAAGGATACAACGGAATAAAAGCATTGGGGAATTTTCTGACATACGGTAAAAAAGCGCCTCGAATCAACTTTATGCCGATAGATATTCTTATTAAAGAAAATATCGGCTATTATCAAAACAATAATCTTTAAAACTTAATATTACAATTATGGCAAATCTATTCAGTGTAAAAGACAAAGTAGTGGTAATGACCGGAGCTGCCGGTATTCTCGGACGTACGATATCTTCATATCTTGCCGGAGAAGGTGCAAAAATGGTTATCCTCGATCGTAATGAAGAAGCGGGAAACGAACTGGTAAATAACATTAAAGCTGCCGGAAACGAAGCCATATTTCTATATACCGACGTGCTGAACAAAGAAGTCTTATTGCAAAACAAAAAAGATATTATCGCCAGATACGGTCGTATAGATGTATTGCTTAACGCAGCAGGAGGTAATATGGCGGGTGCTACGATTCCTCCCGAAAAGACGATTTTCGATCTTGACGTGGAGGCTTTCCGAAAAGTTGTCGATTTGAATCTTTTCGGTACGGTATTGCCCACAATGGTATTTGCAGAAGAGATGGCGAAACAAAAAGAAGGGGCTATCGTAAATTTCAGCTCCGAATCGGCTCTACGTCCACTAACCCGTGTCGTAGGCTATGGTGCAGCAAAAGCCGCAATATCGAACTTTACAAAATATATGGCCGGCGAACTGGCTCTGAAATTCGGACCGGGATTGCGTGTCAACGCCATTGCTCCGGGATTTTTCCTGACCGAACAAAACCGCACTTTATTAACTAATCCCGACGGTTCACTGACCGATCGCTCACGTGTTATCCTCGCTCACACACCGTTCGGACGTTTCGGTGAACCTGAAGAACTTGTCGGAACGATCCAATACCTGATCAGCGACGCCTCGAAATTCGTAAGCGGAACAGTGGCTATCGTCGACGGAGGATTCGACGCATTCTCGATTTAATAACCAATTTAGAAAATTACAGATATGATTTTATGCGAACAAACATGGCGCTGGTACGGACCGAATGACCCTGTCAGCCTGCAAGATATAAAACAAGCCGGAGCTACCGGAATCGTAAATGCCCTGCATCAAATTCCCAACGGAGAGGTATGGACTGTTGAAGAGATCATGAAACGCAAAAAAATGATCGAAAATGCCGGACTCAAATGGTCGGTCGTAGAGAGTGTTCCGGTACATGAGCATATAAAAACCCAGACCGGGGATTTCCAGAAATATATCGATAATTATAAAGAAAGTTTACGGAATCTCGCCCAATGCGGCATATATATCGTGACTTATAACTTCATGCCGGTACTCGACTGGACCCGTACCGATCTCGCCTATACCATGCCCGACGGATCGAAAGCCTTGCGTTTCGAACGGGCGGCTTTTCTTGCCTTCGACCTTTTTATACTGAAAAGACCGGGTGCTGAAAAAGAATATTCCGATGAAGAAAAGGCCAAGGCAAAAGCCCGTTATGATCAAATGAGCGAAGCCGACAAGCAATTACTTATACGCAACATGATTGCCGGGTTACCGGGATCGGAAGAGAGCTTTACCGTAGAACAATTTCAGGAAGCCCTCGATCGGTATAAAGACATAGATGCGGAAAAACTACGTGCCAATTTGATCTATTTCTTAAAAGAAATCACTCCGATAGCTGACGAAGTCGGCGTAAAATTAGTCATTCATCCGGATGATCCCCCCTACCCGATTTTGGGATTGCCAAGAATATTGAGTACCGAAGAAGATTTCAGAAAACTGATCGAAGCTGTTCCGAACGAATCGAACGGACTTTGTCTGTGTACCGGATCATTCGGTGTACGGGGAGACAATGATCTTGCCGGAATGATGGAACGTTTCGGCGACCGCATCAATTTTGTACATTTGAGAAGTACGCAACGGGATGAAGAGGGAAATTTCTACGAAGCCAATCATCTCGAAGGAAATGTCGATATGTATAACGTAATGAAAAACTTCCTGCTGTTGCAACAACGCAGAGGTGTCTCCATACCGATGCGTCCCGACCACGGACACCAAATGATCGATGATCTCCACAAAAAAACCAATCCCGGATATTCTTGTTTGGGTCGGATGCGTGGTTTGGCCGAATTACGCGGATTGGAAATCGGCATCGCGAAATCTCTATTTAATTAAATAAGACATTTTTTCTTTTATACATAACAGACCGTTATTTCCGGAATCCGGGAATAACGGTCGTTATTTTTTTTATATTTAATGTAGGTTCGTTTATAAAGGAGTGTCTAAATTTTACTTGAACAAAGTTGTAGAGAAATTCATACAAATAGTCTGTTGCTCTCTCAGGAGGAGAACGTATCGACTCCGCTTTTACAAAAAAAATGCCCTTCCGAAATTTAGTTTCGGAAAGGCATTCCAACTTTTCGCAAATCTTACTTACTTCACGAATTTACCGGAACGAATAACTTTTCCGTATTGCATACGAACAATATAAGCTCCGTTTGCAAAATCTGCTACACTATATTTATCAGGATTAGTCAGATATTTAACCAAACCACCGTCGACACTGTAAATCCAAGCCTTATCAACATTTATAAAGTTAATCACATTGTCGGCAACATAGAAGCTCGACACTTCGCTATTAACGTTGTTGATACCTTCCGGAGTCTGATCGAGACCTTCCGGCTCTTCTGCAATACCTTGATCATGAGTATCTGCCGGAGCCGGGCGAGGTTCATTGTCACCTGAAATTTCTACTCCAAAATCGATTGAGAATCCCTTCGCATGAAGCCCTGTAGGCAAGAACGAACCTTCGAACCATGCATCTGAGAATACGATACGCAAACGGCTATTACCCGGACGAGCATCTTCCGGTATAGTAAATGTATGAGTAATACCCGTTGTCTGGAATTCAGGAGTTGCAGCTCGAATATTACCTACACGGAACAATCGTTCACCTTGAGCAGGATTTTCATCGATCGGATCAGGATTGAAAGTTCCGCTTCCATCCAAATCCATCCAACCACCGGCAAAGCAATATTTCAAACCGTCAGAAAAATCTGCACATTTGATTGTAAGAGTAACTTCTTGACCTTGTTCTACCTTCAAAACTTTATCAGTAGCATTCACATATTGTGTTCCGTCAGTCTGAGGACCATCAGCATGGTAATCAATATTCTGAGTAGCTCCGACTGTAGTGAAATCAGTTACATAACGTTGTTCGCGTGCAATATCAGCTCCCTCACAATTCGGGTCCATCTGACTGATACCATAAGAATTATCATCTCTAACAGGCAAAGCATCTTGATCTGCACGAGCAACTTCTACCCACTCTATCGGAGAATACGTTTTCAAATCGGTAGAAACCGCACGCACCCCGATAAACGGTTGATCATCGGCATTTTCAAAAATAATATCACCAACATAAACAGCCCATTGCGTAGTACGAGCTATTTCAGAAATACGCCCCTCTTCACCGTTCTTATAAAGAATTTCGAAATGATCGACATTAGCCTCGTCATTGAATAATAAATCCCAATCAGCACGATCTTCGGCAGCTTTATCCAACTTCCAGTTTGCTTTAATAGAAAGAGAAGTCTTGGTTTCTTCTTTTACTTCTACAACCACATCCTGTACATTAGCCGGTACGGTCTTAACATTGTCGTTGATCTCCAATTTTCCGACATAAAGTTTATAATTATCGTCCGAACCTTTTACTCGCAAACCGATACGTTCGATCACATCACCCTGATTAATTCCAGAAAGCATAATTTTCTTTTCCTGCCAGGTAGTACCTGTTGTCTCACCTACGGGAAATTCTAACCAAGTACCGTCTTGCTTTTTCAAAATAACATACAAATTGGTTGCATTATTACCTTCTTTACCGCTTTTTACGGCAATATTGGCATAAGCTCCCGATGCACTCGATGTAAGCGCAGTCTGGAAAAGAACGATATCTGTACCTGTAGAAGTAGCTTCTCCTGTCAACTTCAAGCAAGAACCTCCGGTATAAGCATCGTCATGAGAAAATTCCGGTTGAATTTTATCACTTGCCGTCAGAGTTTCCGGCTCTGTTACCAACCAACGGTAGGTCGGCACACGATCTTGATTAGCCATATTATACCATGCACCGGCCGTTTTCTTTCCTTTATAATTATAACGGTCACCGTTACCTAAGTTAAAATAGGTAGCAAAAGGCAGATTACCTTGAATAGCCGAACGTTCGGGAATCCACGTTGCCAAACCGGCAAATGTAGAAAGAGGTAATTTATCCCCCTCTTTTTCCCAATTGTTTCCTGTATTACTTATTTCTGGACGATTCAACGGATTGCGGTTACCTCCCGAAAAAGCCCGTTCGAGCAAAGATTGATAATTGCTTTGTGCTTCATAAGCATCCGCTCCCGAATTATAAGTCCAAAAACGACTCGCATTATGCTCGCCCCAAAGACAAATACCGCACCTCTTGTCATCGTCAGTAGCATTTAATCGAGACCAGCCACGATCCATACTTACGATCCATACGCCTGCATAAAGTCCCTCAGACGTACCCATAACTTCTTCCGCCTTACGGACAGAAGCTCCCATATTATAAGAAAAATCCGAAGCTGCATAATTCAACATCGTATGAGCAGTACGTCCGGTTTCATCACCAAACAAGGCATTCGGATTACCTACGATAGATGACATTGCCGTATATAATCCCAAATGGAAATTATCAAAACCACAAGCAGCGGCTTCTTTATACAATGCCTTATTGAAGGCAATCGTAGTTTCATTGGTATATCCGGTATCTTCCCAGTTATAGTTAATACCATCTGCACCGAAATACATCAAGCAATTAATCATCGGTTTTACATACTTGAACGTACCGTCAGTATTCTTCTCGCTGATTATTCTATTCCACTCTCCGGAATCAACTCCCCAACTTTCAAAAAATTTGATACCGCTCATAATATTGGTTCCGTTCTTGTGTGCAGCATCAACCCACGCACCTGGAGCAGAGAAAAAACCATGATTCCATGACCCGAACAGATTAGTGTAGTTCCACATAGAGAATACATCATCTGCAAAATTAGTCGTAGGTTGCCCTACAGCCCCATCTTTACCCGTACTCATCGGAATATTCATCCAAAGATCCCGTTTTTCATACGTATCGGGAAGAAGACGATTGGCTCGATCTATAATTTGAGCTTTACGCACATGCGAACGAATAAATGCAATGTCAGAAGGAAGAATACCTTTGGCAGCAAACTCTTCTTCTGTCGGGTAATTACGTCCCTTCTGCAATGCATTATAGAACAATTCCATCAAATCTACATCCACAAAACCGGAAAAATCATACACCTCTTTCGTTGCAGTTTCCGACATCTGTGACATCGCTGTGCCCGGTGTACCCATTACCGAACAACATACCATAGCACTGATAATCAAGTGTCTTTTTTTCATAAGCAAATAATTTTAATTTAGGTTGTTTAGT
>NZ_CEVCIF010000044.1:0-32292 GCF_982245605.1 Coprobacter fastidiosus
AATCAATTAATTATATACACAAGATAATAAAGTCCTACTTCTGTGATAGAAACAGGATTCAGAGCTGAAGGTGTGTTTTATATTATACAGCCAAACGATTGTTAGTCAGGGATATATATATTTCTGGTGTCCCTAAAGAACATTCTTTTGTAAAAATTAATATTTGGGAAAAGTTGTTGTAGTTATTGATATTATATAGTTATGATTTCAAAGTCTATGAATTTAGAACTTGTTCAAAGTTTTACCGAAGTAGGATAGGAATTTTAAAAGCCGTCTAAATTTTGCCCGAGTCTGTTTTGAGAACTTCTTGAAATAGTGATCGGCTTAGTTTTAGAAGGGTCAGAAGATTCAAAAACTATCTTATCTTAGGAGTACAGGTTCTTGGTGTATTATTTACAAAAATATAATCTCTGGTATATAAATTACACATCTAAGATATTAAGTAAGAGAAGTCTCGATGTGAATCGCGATCATCTTTGGGATATGAGAATATCCTTAAATAATCCCTTTTTATACCGGAGATTATTTTATGAAAAATTTTGGAGCAGAAAGAAAACATAGAGTTAAAGAAACAAGAGGGTATAGCATGGTATGCTATACGTGTTACTTATAGCCGGGAAATGATATTCAAAGAATATCTCGACGGTCATAATGTTGAAAATTTTATACCGATGCACTATGAAAGCACGGATTTAGGAGCTAAAAAATCACGAAAATTAGTACCGATTATACATAATCTTGTTTTTGTCCATTCGACAAAAAGGAGTATAGATACATTCAAGTCTGAACTTGAAGTCCGTTTGCCTATTCGATATATTATGGATAAGGCAACAGGCCGTCCGATTATAATTCCCGATAAGCAAATGCAAGATTTCATTGCAGTGTCGGGCACGTATGACGATCAGCTCGTTTATCTCGATCCTGTTTCGGTAATATTGAAAAAAGGAGATAAGGTTAGAATTACCGGAGGAATTTTTTCCGGAGTAGAAGGTGTTTTTGTACGAGTTAAGGGCGATAGGAGGGTAGTCGTTTCTATTCAAGGGATAATGGCCGTTGCAACCGCATTTATACATCCTTCGTTGATCGAAAAAATAGAATAGTAAGGAATTTAAATAGTATGAATAAAATAATAAAGATTAAGCTTATGCAGATCAAGCATATATTAGGAATTTTACTTGTTATTGTACTTTTCAGTTCATGTGATTCGTCTAAAAAGGTCGTATATTTTCAGGATCTTAAGCCGGGAATATCTGAGCAATTGATAGCATCGACTCAAATTACGTTCCGACCGGAAGATAAGCTTTCTATCGTTGTCAGCAGTAAAGATCCTCAATTGGCAAGTCTGTTCAATTTGCCTATAGCCTCTTTTCGTGCAGGATTAGCATCGGGGGCGCAAAATTCTAATCAAGAAATGTCGGTATATACTGTCGATTCTCAAGGAGATATTGAATTTCCCGTTTTAGGAAAAATTCGTGTGGCAGGAATGACCCGCTCCGAGCTTGCCGGATACATCAAGGACCGGCTTATTAAGGAAAATCTGATAAAAGATCTGGTCGTTACGGTAGAATTTATGAATCTCAGTGTTTTTGTATTAGGAGAGGTCAATAAACCGGGGCGCATTAATATCGATCGGGACAGAATTACCGTTCTTGATGCAATCAGTATGGCCGGGGATCTCTCGATATACGGGAAACGGAATCCCGTATATGTCCTGAGAAAGGAGGGGGATAAAGAGACCGCTTATCAACTCGACTTGTGTTCTGCAAAACAGATTTATTCTTCTCCGGCATATTATCTTCAGCAGAACGATGTAATATATGTCGAACCTAATTCAGTCCGGGCACGTCAATCTACGGTCAACGGTAATAATGTCCGTTCTACATCTTTCTGGATGTCATTGGCCTCATTGCTGACCACTATTACCGTGCTTATTGTTAAATAACTATTTTGATATTAAATAAAAATATGGCTGCTGTTCAAAATAATCCGAAATCGAAGCAATCTGAAGAGTTTATGCGAATACAAGATTTGCTATACCTTTGTGCATCCAATTGGTATTGGTTTGCCCTATCTCTGATGATTACATTAGGAGCTGCTTTCTTGTACATTAAAGTAACACCTCCGGTATATACCCGGTCGGCTTCAATACTCATTAAAGAAGACTCAAAAGGGAAGTCCCTCTCCGCAGATGCCGGATCATTTGCCGATTTGGGATTGATTCAGGCAAATACGAATGTAAATAATGAAATCATTTCGTTGCAGTCTCCGGCAATCATGACCGATGTCGTAAAGCGTTTGCATCTGAATATGGATTATCATGTTGACGGAGGCTTTTACCGGGAAGTGTTATATGGTCGTACTTTACCGATAAATGTGTCTATAGATACTCCGGACAATAATGAGTCGTCAGCGTTGACCGTAAAAATTTTGGCAGATAGTACCGTAGAACTGTCTGATTTTATACGGAATGGTGAAGAACTGCCCGGGAAATTGGTAAAAGGACAATTGACAGACACGATTATGACTCCTGTTGGAAAAGTAACAGTATGCCCCACGCCTTATTATACTTCTCAATTTTCTCAACCTATATATGTTTCCTGTTCTAGTCTTTATAGTGCTGTCCGTCGTTATGCTCCGAATTTATCTGTCGTGCTAAATGATGAAAAATCTACGGTTGTCGATCTGTCATTCAAAGACGTTTCTATCCAGCGGGCCGAAGATATTCTGAATACGTTGATTGCCGTATATAATGAAAATTGGGTAAAAGATAAAAATCAGATAGCGATCAGCACTTCTATGTTTATCAACGAACGCTTAGGTGTTATTGAAAAAGAATTGGGAAGTGTAGATGAGGACATATCTTCGTATAAGAGCGAACATCTTTTGCCTGATGTGCAAGCAGCGTCCAGTATGTATATGGCACAGGTCAGTGAAACCGATGCTCAATTATTGGCATTGAACAATCAGCTTTATATGGCTCGCTATATTCGTAATTATTTAGGAGGAGAGTCGAACAAATACCAGCTTTTGCCGGCCAATTCGGGTATAGAAAACTCTAACCTCGGAGATCAGATTACAGAATACAATAACAAATTGCTTCAGCGCAACAGTTTGGTTGCAAACAGCAGTGACCAGAACCCTTTGGTTATCGATCTCGACCATGCATTGGCTGCTATGCGCAAAGCAATTGTCGCGTCTATAGATAATCAGGTTGTCACCTTAAATGCACAAATAAAAAATCTCGAACGCAGCGGACAGCAGACGACTACCCGTATTGCTGAAAGCCCTGCTCAGGCCAAATATCTGCTTTCGGTCGAACGCCAACAGAAAGTAAAAGAATCGCTTTATCTATACTTACTTCAAAAACGTGAAGAGAACGAACTTTCGCAAGCGTTTACGGCATATAATACCCGTATTATCACTCCGGCGGGAGGAAGCATGTTGCCTACAGCCCCGCTGAAAAAGAATATCTTGTTGGTTGCCTTTGTAGCAGGTCTGTTGATGCCTGCAATAGTCATATTCATTGCAGAGAATATGAATACAAAAGTTAGGGGACGTAAAGATTTAGAAAATATGACAATTCCTTTTGTCGGAGAAATACCGTTGGCATATCATCAGGACAAACAGGGTTCGATATTCCGGAAAAAGAAATTACCGGAAACACATACGATTGTAGTTAAAGAAAAAAGCCGAAATCTTGTCAACGAAGCATTTAGAGTTGTACGCACCAATCTTGAGTTCATGTTGGGTAAAGAAGGACAATCCCGGGTTATCATGGTTACGTCTGCAAATCCGGGTAGCGGAAAGACTTTTATTACCATGAATCTGGCAAAAAGTCTTGCAATTAAAGGTAAAAAGATATTGGTTATTGACCTCGATATGAGAAAAGCCTCTTTAAGCTCGTATGTCGATTCTCCCCGAATAGGAATTTCAAATTATTTGAGCGGGCAAGTAGAAAATTTTTCTGAAATTATAGTCAAAGGCAAGGTTTATCCGGGTTTAGATGTAATACCGGTAGGCACGATACCTCCAAATCCGACCGAGCTGTTATTTGATCTGCGCTTAGAACAAATGTTGAGTACATTAAAGACCGAATATGACTGCATCTTTATCGATTGTCCTCCGGTAGAGATAGTTGCAGATGCTTCTATTATCAATAAATTATCGGATATGACACTGTTTATTATCCGGTCAGGCTTATTAGATCGCAGCATGCTTTATGAAATAGAAGGATTTTATACAGATCAAAGATATAAAAACATGGCTGTTATCCTGAACGGCACATCCGAAGCATATGGTCATTATGGATATCAATATGGGTACAGATACGGTTATAATTATGGATATGGCAAAGGTTATTCTGAAGAAAATTAGACTTCCGGACACCATATTATTGCAACTATATTAAAAATGAAAGGTATTGTATTAGCAGGCGGTTCGGGCACAAGGTTGTATCCGATCACTAAGGGAGTGAGTAAGCAGCTTCTCCCGATTTATGACAAACCGATGATTTATTATCCTATATCGGTGTTGATGTTGGCCGGAATCCGGGACATTTTGGTAATATCTACTCCGGTCGATCTGCCCGGATTCAAGAGATTGTTAGGAGACGGTTCTGATTACGGAGTACATTTCGAATATGCCGAACAGCCCAGTCCGGACGGTCTGGCTCAGGCCTTTATTATCGGTGAAAAATTCATAGGAGACGATTCGGTTTGTCTGGTTCTCGGAGATAATATCTTTTATGGACAAAGTTTTACCCGAATGTTGCAAGACGCTGTACGTACGGCAGACGAAGACAAGAAAGCTACGGTTTTCGGTTATTGGGTCGCCGATCCTGAGCGGTATGGCGTTGCAGAGTTTGACAAAGACGGTAATTGTATGTCGATCGAAGAGAAACCGGAAAAGCCTAAATCCAACTACGCAGTTGTAGGACTCTATTTTTATCCTAATCGTGTAGTCGATATTGCCAAAAATATAAAGCCTTCGGCAAGAGGAGAACTGGAAATTACTACGGTAAATCAGGCTTTTCTGAATGATCGAGAATTAAAAGTGCAGACATTAGGACGTGGATTTGCCTGGTTAGACACAGGTACGCACGATTCATTAAGTGAAGCTTCAACCTTTGTCGAAGTCATTGAGAAGCGACAAGGGCTGAAAGTCGCCTGCCTCGAAGGCATAGCTCTTCGCAAAGGTTGGATCACTGCCGATAAAATGCGTGATTTGGCGCAACCGATGCTTAAAAATCAATACGGACAATATTTGCTGAAAGTCATTAATGAATTGGGATTGGAATAATGGAAGTAATAAAAACGGACATAGACGGGGTGGTTATTATAGAACCGCGAATTTTCAGCGATGAACGGGGATATTTTTTCGAATCATTCTCTCAGCGTGAATTTGAAGAAAAAGTGTGTAAAACCGTTTTCGTCCAAGATAATGAGTCGAAATCTTCGTATGGCGTTTTGCGCGGATTGCATTTTCAGAAACCGCCTTATGCCCAGAGTAAATTGGTGCGAGTACTTAAAGGTGCAGTATTGGATGTCGCCGTCGATATTCGCAAAGGTTCTCCCTCATTCGGAAAACATGTAGCCGTAGAACTTTCGGGAGAGAATCACCGTCAGTTTTTTATTCCGCGCGGATTTGCGCACGGATTCAGCGTCCTGAGCGATGAAGTCATATTTCAGTATAAATGCGACGCATTTTATGCACCGCAGAGCGAGGGCGCTTTGGCATGGGATGATCCTGATTTGGGGATAGATTGGAAAATACCGTCCGATAAAGTAATACTCTCGGAAAAAGACCGGCATCATTGTCGTTTGCACGATGCGTCATGGTTGTTCGACTATAACGAAAAATTATATTGATGATGAATATATTAGTAACAGGCGCAAACGGGCAACTCGGAAATGAAATGCGCCGTGTATCGAAAAGTTCGGGCAACCATTATGTTTTTACCGACGTAGCGGAATTGGATATTACCGATCTGAATGCTATTCGCCGGATAATCGATAAAGAGAATATACAAATAATTGTAAACTGTGCTGCATATACCAATGTCGATAAAGCAGAAGACGATTATGCAACAGCCGATTTGCTGAACAATAAGGCTGTCGAGAACCTGTCGATGGCAGCCAAGGAGTCAGATTCGACTCTGATACACATCTCTACCGATTACGTTTTTAAAGGAGACCGGAATATCCCTTGTCACGAAGATTGGACGACCGATCCGTTGGGAGTTTACGGAATCACAAAATTGGCAGGAGAAAAAGCCATATTGGAGTCGGGATGCCGTTATCTGATCTTTCGTACGGCATGGCTCTATTCCCCGTTCGGGAACAATTTTGTAAAGACCATGCAACGTCTTACATCAGAGAGAGAAACCTTGAATGTCGTGTTCGATCAAGTCGGTACACCGACCTATGCCGGTGATTTGGCGGCATTGATCTACAAAATCATAGAAAACAATTTTCTAAATCGGCAAGGTATCTATCATTACAGCAATGAAGGAGTCTGTTCTTGGTATGATTTTGCAAAAGAGATATGCGCACTTTCCGGAAACTGTTGTGATATACAACCTTGTCACAGCGACGAATTTCCAAGTAAAGTAAAACGTCCGCATTTTTCGGTATTGGATAAGACAAAAGTAAAAAAGACATTCGGCATAACAGTTCCGTATTGGAAAGACTCTTTAGTAAAATGCATAGAAGAACTTAAACAAAAATAATCGATCATGAAATTTAAACGCAATATCATCATTACCGGAGGCGCCGGATTTATAGGATCGCATGTCGTTCGCTTGTTTGTCAATAAATATCCCGATTACCACATTATCAATCTCGATAAACTGACATACGCCGGAAATTTAGCCAATCTTAAAGATATAGAAGACAAGCCGAACTATACTTTTGTAAAAGCCGATATATGCGATTTTCCCGGAATGCAGGAGTTGGTGAAACAGTACGAAGCAGATGGCATTATCCATTTGGCAGCAGAAAGTCACGTAGATCGTAGCATTAAAGACCCTTTCACCTTTGCCCGCACCAATGTTATGGGTACATTGAGCCTGTTGCAGGCAGCAAAAGAATACTGGGAATCTTTACCCGAAAGCTATGCCGGAAAACGGTTTTATCATATCTCTACCGATGAAGTATATGGAGCTTTGGAACTCACACATCCCGAAGGGATAAAACCTCCGTTCACAACGACAGCATCCTCCATAGAACACCATCTTGCCTATGGCAAAGATTTCTTTTATGAAGATACGAAATACAATCCGCATAGTCCCTATTCAGCATCGAAAGCATCGAGCGACCATTTTGTGCGGGCATTTCACGATACTTACGGTATGCCGACCATCGTTACCAATTGCAGCAACAATTATGGGCCATACCAGTTCCCCGAAAAACTGATACCTCTGTTTATCAATAATATCCGTCACCGTAAACCGTTACCGGTATATGGCAAAGGCGAGAATGTCCGGGATTGGCTTTACGTCGAAGACCATGCTCGAGCCATCGATATGATTTTCCATAAAGGCAAGATAGCCGATACTTACAATATCGGAGGATTTAACGAATGGAAAAATATTGACATTATCAAAGTCATCATCAAAACGGTCGATCGTCTGTTAGGAAATCCCGAAGGTTATTCTTTAGACCTGATTACCTATGTTACCGACCGCAAAGGACACGATTTGCGTTATGCCATAGATAGTACCAAACTGAAAAACGAACTCGGTTGGGAACCCAGCTTGCAATTCGAAGAAGGCATTGTGAAAACAGTCCGTTGGTATTTAGATAATCAGGAATGGATAGATAACATCACTTCCGGTGAGTATGAGAAGTATTACGAGGAGATGTATAAAGGGTGATAGTTAGAAATGAGTGATAAAGTAAATCGTCAACGTAATCTTGTTATAAAGAATACGTTGGTTTTATATGTTCGAATGTTTATCACGATGGGAGTTTCTTTGTATACCTCACGCCTTGTACTAAATGCTCTTGGTGTTGTTGATTTTGGTATATACAATGTTGTTGGAGGAGTCGTTGGTATGTTTGGTTTTTTAAATGTTGCGATGGCTTCAAGTACACAGCGATTTCTAAATTATGAGTTAGGCAAGGGAAATATTTCTCAATTAAATAAAGTTTTTAATGCTTCTGTAACCATTCATATAATAATTGCTATTTTTATATTATTACTGGCAGAAACAATTGGTTTATGGTTTTTAAATAATAGACTTGAAATTCCCGATGATAAAATAAATGCAGCAAACTGGGTATTTCAATTTTCTGTATTGTCTTCAATGATTTCTCTCATTCAAGTTCCTTTGTTAGCAACAATAATTGCGTATGAGCGTATGAAAGTCTATGCTTATATAAGTATTGTTGAGGCGATATTAAAACTGTTAATGGCTTTAATACTTACATGGGTTCTTTGGGAAAAGCTTAAGACCTATGCTATCTTAATGTGTTCTGTTGCTTTTATAATATTGTCTATATATTCTATATATTGTAATAGAAGAATTTCTATCTGTAAATTTTATTTAGTTAAAGACATGACTATTTATAAGGAACTTACAGGTTTTACTGGATGGAATATTTTTGGAGGTATAGTCAATATTCTCAATACACAAGGTCAAAATATATTGCTAAATATTTTTGGAGGACCTATCGTAAATGCGGCGAGAGGAATTGCTGTTCAAGTTACTCATGCGTTATATTCATTTATTTCTAGTTTTCAGACATCTGTAAATCCTCAGATTGTAAAATCATACGCTTCAAAAGATTTTATATATTTTCAAGACCTAATATTTGTATCATCTAAAATATCATTTTTTTTATTTTTACTTTTGGTAGTACCTGTTTTCACAGAGATGGAACAAATTCTTTATTTATGGCTGAATGTTGTTCCTGAGCATACTGTAGTTTTTTGTAGATATGTGTTATTGACCGGATTATTGACAACATTTTCATCTCCAATAATCACAGCAGCTTCCTCTTCTGGCAATATCCGTAAATTTCAATTGATAGTCAATAGTGTATTTTTATTAAATATTCCCATATCATATACTTTTTTAAAATTAGGGTATAATTCTGATTCTGTTTTTCAAGTTGCCCTTTTTATGGAAGCTATTGCATTGATATGCCGGCTGCTTGTTGTTAAAACTCTTGTTCCTTTTAATGTGCAAAAATATTTTAAACATGTATTGTTTAAGGCATTGGTTGTTTTTTGTATAGTTATGATTCCTGTATATATCATACATTCTTATTTCCTTCCGACTATACATAGATTGTTTTTTACAATTATTTTTTCCGGGTTGTATTGTGCTATAATAATATTTTTTATAGGATTATCTTCAAAAGAAAAAATATTGCTTCTTAATAAAATCAAGAGAGTTATAAAACGATAAATATGATGAAGATTCTCATAGATTGTTCATTTATGGACAGTACTCAGGTTTCCGGAGTATACAATTGTACGTATAGACTACTGAATGGATTTAAAGATTTGAATGATGTTGCGTTAGAAATACATATAATAATACAACCACAGGAAAAAGAATATTTCACAAAACTATTTCCCTCCTTTACGGTACTGTTATTACCTAAACGTTTATCTATGGTAATAAAGAAAATCCCACATTTAAAGGGTTATATTTACAGCTCTTTTATTGATAAATATATTGTCAAAAAAAATATAGATATATTTTTTTGCCCATATATGAGTATTGATTCATTATTTTGTTCAAAGGCTAAACAAGTAGGAATCCTTCATGATGCACAGACTTATATTTTAAAGAAAAATCAATTTGTGAAAGGAAAGATATATAAGTTCTTTATGGATCGGATTCTTGATAAGAATACATTTATTGTTACAATATCAGAAGAAGCTCGTAAAAATATTCAAAAACAATTACCTTATCTAAAAGCTCCATTATACTTAATACACAACAGTGTGATTGTATCACGGAAAATGATAGGATTAAAGGACATTGAAAATCAAAAGTATATTCTATTTGTAAATACTTTGATGGAATATAAAAATATAGAAACACTTATACGTGCATTCTTTTTGATTAAAGATAAAATACCACACATCCTATTAATAAAAGCTCGTTCAACAGAGTTTTGGCAGAAAAAGATGATTCCACTCATTAGTGATCTGAAATTAATGAATCGAGTAGTATTATATGAGAAAAATTTATCTGATGAGGAAATGGCATTCTTATACAACAAAGCTGAAATATTTGTTTCAACTTCATTGATGGAAGGATTTGGTTATACTCCTATTGAAGCAGCTATTTATAAAACATCTGTAATTACAACCAAAATACCTGTAATTCTTGAAACTTCAAAGGGATTATTCCATTATTATGAACCGGCGAAAGACTATAGGATTCTATCCTCTACCATATATAATCTTTTACAGAATCCAGACAGTCCGGAAACTCTTAGAGATATATCGAAAAAATTAGAATCTTTGTATTTACCGATAGAACAAGCTCGAAAATTCATTTCCTTATTTGCAGAAATTAGAAATATGTAATTATATGAAAAGAATAGGTTTAGTTACTTGGTTTGGAGGAAGTAATTATGGAACATCATTACAGGCTTTTGCATTAAATTATGTAATTCTAAAGCTTGGGGCAGAATGCTTTTTGATGAAGAAATGTTTGACATGGCGTAATGTCGCAAGACTAATTTTGATTCGCATAAAAAGAAATAAATTACAAAATATACAGAATGGATTACATCCCCAAAAAGAACGGAAAATAAAACAATTTAAAAAACTTCATTTTAAAAGTTTTCCACAAAGAATAGGGATTATAGGAAGGGCACTTTTTAAAAGAGATGTTTCAACTCTTGATTGTGTCGTTGCCGGAAGTGATCAAATTTGGAATCCTTATTATACAGAGCCCTATTTTTTATTACAAGATATTAATATTTTAAAGTATTCTTATGCCTCAAGTATAGGTGTTGAGGAATTTCCTACAAATAAGATTAAATTATATCAGAATACTTTGTCAAAATACGAAAAAATATCTTCTCGAGAAGAGACAGCTATTAATATTCTTGAAAAATTGTCAGGTAAAAAAGTTTTTAAAGTTCTAGATCCTACATTTTTATTATCTGCTAATGAATGGAATTCTTTTGCTGAGGAAAAAACGTTAGAAAATTTTAATACAAATTCTCCATACATATTATGCTATTTCATAGCAGAAAATTTATCATATCTAAAGAATTTAAAACGAATACAAGAACGTGCAAAAATTCATCGTATTGTTATATTACCAATGAAACCTAGTCATTTTATAATAGATGGAGAGATTATTGAAGATGCAGGTTTACAGGATTTTATCTATCTTATAAATCATGCAAATTTAATTTGTACCGACTCTTTTCATGCTTCAGCCATTAGTATAAACCTAAATAAGAATTTTGTTACGTTTTTACGCTTTAAAAGCAATGATAAATCTTCTCAAAATTCAAGAATTGAGAATCTTCTTTTTCATTATTGTTTACATGATAGACTGTATATAGATGAGAAAGATCTAAATAAAGACTTTATAACGCCAATAGATTATAAAAGAACAAACTTAATATTGCAAAAAGATCGGGAAGATTCGTTTGCGTATTTAAGAGATATTGTAAATAATTGATGTTTTTGATATGGAAACTATTTGCGAGTATGAGAAATGTACAGGTTGTTTTGCATGTCAGAATGTTTGTCCACATAAATGTATAAAACTTGTTTCTGATAAGTTCGGTGAATTACACCCACAAATAAATCAAGATCTTTGTATAGATTGCGGACTGTGTATAAAAAAATGTCCTGTCAGGACAGAACCTCAATGGGAAGTTCCCATAGGTTGTTATGCTGTTTGGAATAAAAATGAAAAAGATCGACGATTAAGTGCTTCAGGTGGTGTTGCTACTTGTTTTTCACAATATATGATAAAAAATAAAAATGGAATCGTATATGGTGTTAAATGGGATAAACAATTACGCCCTGTTTTTGATAAAGTGACTTCAATCTCTGATGTAGAAGATCTGAAAGGGTCTAAATATGTACAAGCATACGTTAATTTCAAATATAAAGAAGTTGATGTTGATTTACAATCTGGGAAAAATGTTTTATTTATTGGAACTCCTTGTCAGATAGCCGGATTAAAAAGCTTTTTAGGAAAAGATTATGATAATTTACTTACTTGTGATCTATTATGTCATGGAGTACCTTCTCCCGATTATTTGTCTGGAGAAATAAAACGTATATTGGGAAGAAAAATAGGACTTGCAACAAATTGTCGTTTTAGAGGGAATGATAAATACAATTACAATTTTTCATTATGGAATAATGGAAAAGTTTTGTATAACAAAAGAGCTTTTTTATCGTATTATTTTACAGCTTTCTTGACATCCATAACTCTTAGAGAGAGCTGTTATTCCTGCAGATATGCTTCAGAACGACGTATATCAGATATAACTTTGGGTGATTTTATAGGATTAGGGAAGTTATACCCTTTTACCGGAAATGCCCATAACGCATCTGTTGTTGTGTTGAATACATCTAAGGGTGAATATTTTTTTTCAGAATTTAGAAATTCTATGCAAAATCTTTATATAGAAAAAAGAGAGTATGAAGAAGCTGTACAAGGTGGAGAAAGTTTTAGAAAGCCTGTAAAGAGAAATATAAAAAGAGATAAATTCCTTGTGTTATATGAAAAATATGGTTGGGAAAAGGCTATTACAAAAGTTTTATGGAAATATATTTTTCGGAATACGTTAATGGCGGAATTAAAAAAATTACTACATAAAAAATCATTTTAATTTTATGGATGTATCTATCATTTTAGTGAATTATAATACTACCCGATTATTGTTACAAGCTATTGATTCTATATATGAAAAAAGTGCGGGATTTACATTTGAGGTAATTGTCGTAGATAATAACTCTTCTGAAAATCCGGAGAAAGAAATTCGAGAAAAATATGGGGATCAAATTACGCTCATTTCGTTATCTGAAAATATAGGATTTGGGAAAGCAAATAATGAAGGTATAAAAATCGCAAAAGGACGATATATTTTTTTACTAAATACCGATACGTATTTAATAAATAATGCCATTTATATACTTATGCAGTATATGGATACTCATCTTGATGTTGGATCTTGTGGAGGAAATTTATATAATGCGCAATTACAGCATACATATTCTTATCATAAAATTCCTTACGGAATAAGATCATATGAAATTTCCGAATTGACATTGGGATTTAGCAGAAGATTTGTAAAATATCCGTTTTATAACACATCTGAAAATGCGATAGAAGTAGGGAATATTTCCGGTGCTGATATGATGCTTAGAAAATCGGTCTTAGATACAGTGGGTACTTTTGATCCTGATTTCTTTATGTATTGTGAAGAGAGTGAATTATCATGGAGAATTAGAAAAGCTGGTTATAAAAACATCAATGTACCTCAAGCTAAGATTGTTCATTTGGAAGGAAAGAGTTCCAAAATTGTAGAACATCGCAAATTGATGGAACTTGACGGACGGAAGAAATATTATATAAAGACCCGTGGTATATTATATTTTAAAATTGCCAACATATTATTATTATGTGGTGTAACACTCAGATGTATACTATATACATTGAATAATAACAGGAAATTAAAAAAAGAATATAAAAAATTTGGGGGATTAATATATAAGGCATATTATAAATGAAACGACCAATAGTAGACATCTGAATTTAGCTGTATATCTTTTTAATTTTATATTTTTGATCGGAAAGCCTTTATTTGGCAATGAAAATTTGTTCAATAATTATTATGTGAATTTTGCAGTATTTGTAATGGTTACTATTTAGAATTACTATGTAGGAAACTGGATACAGAAACATATTTTCAATAAATGGAATATTTAGTAAAATGAAACTAAGAACATTATTGGCACTTGTGCCGTCTTTATTTTTTTGTCTGAAATATCTGCCTTTTAGGCAAGCAATAAAAATCCCCATTATTATATACAATCCCCATTATTATTGTATGAGAGGAAAAGTTATTATAGACTCTCCGGTTATAACATTCGGGATGATACGGTTGGGAATTTTCATAACCAATCAGTATCCCAACAGTGGAATTAGATGGCATAACCAAGGGACAATAGTTTTTAAGGGGAGAGCTGCCATAGGTGCTAACTCTGCAATTACGGTTTTACGTGAGAACAGTTATCTTGAGTTTGGGGACAATTTTGGGAATGCTGCATCCTTACGTTTAAACTGTGATTATAGAATTATATTTTGTAAAAATGTCCTCATCGGATGGGATGTTTCGGTTATGGACAGCGCAATGCACCGGATTAAAGATTTAGACGGGAATTTTTTAGGAAAAGGTTATGATGAAGTGATTATAGAAGAAAATGTCTGGATTGCTTCACAATGTTTAATTTTACAAGGGACGAGAGTCCCTGCCTACTCGATTGTAGCGGCTCGTAGTTTATTAAACAAGCATTATAACATTCCGACTTATAGTTTGTTAGCGGGAATTCCTGCAAGGTTGATAAAGACCGGTGTATATAGAGATATAAATGATGACAAAATATTAATATAAAAAATGGAAATAGCATTTATCTTATCATATCCGAGAATTGTTCCGACAGATGGCGTTGTAAGCCAAGCTAATACATGGAAAAAAGGGCTTGAAAAATTAGGTCATACAGTGACGCTTATAAATATGTGGGAAGAAAATAATTGGAAACAGTTCGATATAATATTATTTTTCGGATTTAATGAGTATATGCAAGATATAATCAAATGGCTGTATCCCATAAATCCTCATATTGTAGTAGCCCCCATACTTGATCCCAATTATAGTTTAATTGCTTTGAAGTGTTATTCACGTTGGGGATGTAATAAATTACGACTAAATAATTCCTATCATGCATTGCGTAGTTGTAAAGAGAAAGTAAAACTGTTTCTTGTGCGTTCCCGATATGAAAAATTATATCTTTCACAGGGTTTTGGTATTTCTGCTTCTAAATGCCGGATAATACCATTATCTTATAATGTTAATCCTGAATCATTTGGGAATGAGCGAGAACCTTTTTGTTTACATATTAGTCTGTTATGTGATGCTCGAAAAAATGTAAAGAGGCTAATTGATGCATCTGTAAAGTATAATTTTAAGTTGGTATTAGGAGGAATTTTACGGAACGAACAAGAGAAAAAGCTGCTTGATAGCTGGATAAGAGATAAACCTAATGTCACTTACATGGGATATATTTCTTACGATACGATGTTAGATCTGTATAAGCGTGCTAAAGTATTTGCACTTCCCAGCATTTATGAAGGAGTAGGTATTGTTGCACTTGATGCTGCGGTAATGGGATGCGATATTGTCATTACTCGATTAGGAGGTCCCAAAGAGTATTATAATAATATGGCAGTAGAAGTAGATCCATATAGCATAGATGAAATTGGATTAGCAGTTTCCCAATTGATGCAAGGACAAACTTTTCAACCTGATTTAAGAAAATATATTTTAGAAAATTATTCTCTTAAAAATATTTCCGAACAATTGGAAATGGCCTTTTCTATTGTATTATAATAATTTGATACTAAAAATGGTATTATCATCTGTATCCCCTAATATATCACGGAAAATATTTATTATAGGCACTACATTACTGTTTATATCTCCAGCTTTCGCCTTAGGTGATGGAGCTCGGAATTTATTGCTTATTATTGCAATGGGCATATCTCCAATTCTATTTTTATTCTATCCGATTATTAAAATCAAGACAGATTTACCGCTCATTATATTTATATTGATGAGTATATTTTTCCCGCTTCTTAATCATCCGGAATCAATGAGATGGAGTACTGTTCTGTATGGATGTATGTTTGTTATTTACTTTATGACACTTACAAAGGTTTTATACATTTCGGATATAGATGCTGACGGTTATTTGAGATTTTTAAAAGTTCTAATTTTTGCTTACTTTATAGTATTGGTAATTCAGCAAATATGTGTATTGACAGGACTTCCGATATTGAATGTCAGCAATTATAATCCTGAGACTCCGTGGAAATTAAATTCATTAATGTCTGAACCGGAGCATAGCGGGAGAATGATGGCGATTTTGATGTATTCATATTTAACTATCAAAGAAAACGTAACAAGAAAGGTTTTAATACTTAAAGAGGAATGGAGAGATGATAAAGGGGTCTGGATTGCATTTTTGTGGTCTATGATTACAATGATGAGTGCGGGAGCTTATTTGTTTCTTTTAATAGTTTTGTTTAAGTTTTTTAATCGGAAAACTTTATTCTCGTTACTTATTCTTCTAAGTATTATTATAGTTATAGTCCGAATATTTGAAATAGATTCTTTTATGAGAACATACAGATTAGCGGTTGCCACATTTTCTTTTGATATGAGAGAAATGGTGAGAGCCGATCATAGTGGGGCTTTGAGAATTATCCCGGCGATGGTGTGTTTTGACCAAATAAACTTGGCTAGTTTTGATGGTTGGTTTGGGAAAGGAATAGATTTTATTTCGACAATAATGTCTAAATCTATTTGGGGGGTTCAGCAAGGTTATACAGGAGGAGGATTATTATTGTACGCAGTAGAATATGGTTTTTTACCTTTTATTCTAATTACACTATTCTCATTTAAGATTTGTTATGACACTTCTAATAAAATTGCAAGTATTGCATTCTGGTTTTTTTCTGTTTTCCTAACAGGTATAAATCTACAGATTACATGGGCTGTAATAATGTTATTTTATACAAATAAGGAAATTCTCAAACGCTGCCACTGTTTTAGTTAAAAAATTTATTTATGAAAGATATATTGATTTTGGCATATCAAATTTCACCTACTAAAGGTTCAGAATATTCTGTAGCTTGGAATTATGTAACACGTATGTCGAAGTATAATAGGTTGACAGTTATATATGGAGTGTCAGGCGAACATCTTGGGGATTGTGGTGAAATGAAAGAATATCTGAAAAGGAATTATTTCCCTAACGTAAAATTCATATGTGTAAGTCCGAATCAAAAAACCAATATACTGAATTGGTGTAATCGTCATAACTTCTTTAACTATACATTTTATTGGGCTTATCGATCTTGGCAAAAGCAAGTATATGATGAAGTTAAAAACTTAATGGAAAATAAGCATTTTGATTTGATACATTTTGTCGGACCGATTGGATATCGAGAACCCGGATATTTATGGAAACTTGGAATACCTTATTTGTGGGGGCCAATTGGAGGAAGTAATAAAACGAATGTCATTTTGCAGAAACATACCTCTTTATTGGCACAGTTTAAATTTAGATTAAGAAATGTAATGAATGAAATACAACTCAGGAAGAATAAAAGATTAAAGTTAGCTTTAGAAAATACAGACTTATTGTTGACAGCTACGACAGAAAACCAAAAAAAAATTGAGAGGATATTACATAAGAAAAGTTCTTATTTGCCAGAGAATGCAATTGCAGCAGATATTTCTTTAAATGTTGAGAAATTTAATACCGACAAATACCATTTTGTGATAATAGGGAGCTTAATTGAACGAAAAGCCGTACATATTCTATTAGAGTCTCTTATTTTTGTTAAACATAAAGATTTACTGATTATTGATATTATCGGGGATGGTCCTACGAGATCTTTATTAGAGGAATTTTCAAGAAAACAAAATATAGACTACATAATTAGATGGCATGGTCATTTATCAAGAATAGAGGCCATAAAAATATTCAATTCTGCTCATTTTCATGTAATAACTAGTTTAAGTGAAGGAAATCCGACTACTATTTGGGAAGCTATGTGTCATGGCGTCCCAACCATGAGTTTTGATCATTGTGGTATGCATGATATAATTTGTGAACGTTGCGGTGTAAAAATACCAATTCTTTCTTATGAGCAGTGTGTTTCTGATTTAGCGAAAAATATCGATTATTTATTGGAACATCCGGAAAAATTCGAACAATTAGCGTATGGCGTTTTAGAATGTGCAAAAAAATATACTTGGGATGATAGAGAACTCTTTTTACAGAAATGTTATGATCAAGCTATAGAAAATTTTAAGAATAGAATCATATGAAACATATTGTTTGTTTTCACCTTTTCAATGATTATAGCGGCAGCCCTAAAGTGCTGAAGATGGTGTTACAGGGAATACTGGATAAAGGGTATAGAGTAGATTTGATAACCTCAAAGGGGGGAGTTTTGGATGAACTTACCGGACATGCAAATTTGAGAAGAGTGTCGTATGGTTATCATTTTTCTGCTAATCCGGTAATAACTATGTCTCGGTATTTGGGTGTTCAGTTATATACTTTTCTTATAGTTTTTCGTTATTTATTTCAAAAACAGACTGTGTTTTATATCAACACCCTACTACCTGTTGGCCCGGCATTAGCAGGGCGTATAATGGGTAAGAAAGTGATATATCATTATCATGAGAACGCTTTTGTCAAGGGGGCTTTTTATAAGATTTTGGCAACTCTGATGCAAAAGCTGGCACATAAAATTATTTGTGTGTCGCAATATCAAAGATCATTTTTGGGTAGAAAAAGAGGGGTATGTATTATTCCGAATGCTTTGCCTAAGGAGTTTACAAACCGATTGCATCCGGATGCGGAAGCCGCATTCGGACGACAGACTGTCTTAATGCTCTCATCATTAAAAGAATATAAAGGTACACGGGAATTTATCGAATTGGCTAATAGGTTGCCGCAATATAAATTTGTATTAGTTATTAATGATGTCCAAGAAAATATTGATTCTTTTTTATATAAATATAATATTTTTTGTTCCCAAAATTTAATTATATATCCCCGTCAAAATAATGTAGTTTCATTTTATAATGAGGCTTCGATAGTAATTAATTTGACTGATAAAAAATTGGCTGTCGAGACATTTGGTTTGACTGCATTAGAGGCCATGAGTGCCGGACTTCCCGTGATTGTACCGACAGAAGGCGGAATTGCCGAAATGGTAACAGATGGAGAGAACGGGTACAAGATCGATGTGCAGGATTTGAATAAAATTGTCGAATATATTCATCTGCTTTTATCTGATCAAGAGTTATATAATAAATTGTCGAACAATGCTTCTGCCTATTCTCGAAATTTCAATATCGATAAAATGACCGAATCTATTTTATCATTATTCGACTAATTTCTTTACAGATACTTTTTCTATATACGGGGTATGGCAAGGTCTTATTCTCGTGTTTCTGACGTCTTTTTGAGAGTGTTATCAAATGCTCCGAATTACCATATTACCCTACCACACTGACGTATGAAACAGTGATGAGAAACTTGCCATTATTCCCCGAAAAATGGCCACGTTTGAGTACCGGTTTAAAATAAAATATTTAGAGCTATTTTTTGAACTTGCTTTTCGTTTCTTGCGTGTCATGTACTTTGTTATGCTCCTTATCGGAACAAAAAATATTCTCGAAAGCTATTCTTAAAAAGAGGCTGTTCAAAATTTAGACAGAATATAAATCTTATAGATTTTCAACACTTTATGTTTTATGAAAAATGTTGCAATCGTGGGCACTCAGGGTGTTCCCGCGAGATATGGCGGTTTTGAGACTTTGGTAGAGAACATTATTGGGAAAAATTGTCCTCTTGAGGTGCAATATACGGTATTTTGCAGTAGTAAAGACTTTAAAAAAGAAGAGCGTTTATTGTCTTATAAAGGTGCTTTTTTGAAATATGTCCCGTTACATGCGAATGGTTTTCAGAGTACTCCGTATGATATTTGGTCTTTGTTGAAAGTGATGCGGGGATATGACGTGATTGTCATATTAGGTGTATCGGGGTGTATATTTTTACCGGTATTTCGCTTGTTTTGTCGAAAACGCTTGGTTATAAATATTGACGGGTTAGAGCATCGGCGGGCAAAATGGGGAAAATTTGCCCGTTGGTTTTTGAGATTTTCCGAGGCTATGGCTGTTCGTTTTGCGGATGTGATCGTTGCGGATAATAAAGGTATTCAAGATTATATTCTTGATGTTTACGGAAAAGATTCTGTATTGATCGCTTACGGAGGGGATCATGTGAAACGGTCGGTCGGAGAGGAGAGACAACGTGCGATATTGGACCTTTATGGGTTGAAAAGAAAAGAGTATTCGTTCACGGTGTGCCGTATCGAGCCGGAAAACAATTGTCATATTACTTTGGAGGCTTTTGCGAAAAGCGGTGATGTGTTGGTTTTTATCGGTAACTGGGATAAGAGTGCATACGGGCAAGAACTGAAACGAAAATATAGCGGGGTCGGGAATATTCAATTGATCGATCCGGTCTATGATCTTGATGTTTTGTATGTATTGAGGAATAATTGCCGCTTTTATATTCATGGACATAGTGCCGGAGGTACAAATCCTTCATTAGTGGAGGCTATGTTTTTTAATTGTCCGATTTTGGCCTATGATGTCATATATAATCGAGAAACTACCGAAAATAAGGCTTTTTATTTTCGGGATGCAGAGCAACTGATTGCTCTTTTAAGAAATGACAATGCTTTATTGTTGGAGAAATCTGCAAGAGATATGTCTGAAATTGCAAATCGCCGTTATCTGTGGGAAGTGGTATCGAGGCAATATCTGGAACAGTTTGATCTTGTATCGGTTAAGGCCGACTGATAAATTAGGCAGGCTTGAAAAACAGGGGAGGGAAACATATAGTTTTTCTGCCCTTTTTTTTCAAGTTTTTGTTTTTTATAATTTTACGGTTACTTTTTTGCCCTTTTTACTTTCATTGTGCATTCTGTCTACTGCGGTTATAACGTAAGTATATTTTTCTGTTCCTTTTTGATAGGGTAGTAAATATCCGGTTTCTCGTGTTGTCGTAACAAGATTTTTTCCGTTCGACAGATCAATAGGTTCACCTTCAGCGAATCGGTAGATACAGAAATAAACCTGCTTCTGCATTTCATCTTTTGTGTTTTTACGTTTCCATTCCAAGACATAGCCTTGCGGTATCCAACGGGCTTTCAAGCTTTTCACTTCTGCCGGACATTTATCATCGATAAATGTGTATGCCGGTATTATTGCGGGAAAAGCGAAGTGGTCGTATTTCAGGGCGTTGCCTATATTTCCGTAATTTTCTAACAGAGGATGCGCCGGCCAGAAACAATTACCGGAGATGTTGTCCAAATAACGGCTCAATTGTATTTTATGATTTAGTTGCGAATATTTCGGATTTACGTCCGCTGCGTTCATCGTTCGTTTTACGTCTTGTCCGATATAGAGATGCCGTCCGTTACCATGACGATTCCACCAATAAATAAGGGTTTCGTAACAAGCTGCTTTATGCCCTATTTCCCAATATAATTGAGGCATCATATAATCGACCCATCCGTTACGAGTCCACATCAGTACATCTGCATACAAGTCGTCATAATTTTGTAACCCGTTCGTATCGCTACCGTTCGTGTCATTTTTTTTATTTCGATATATTCCGAACGGACTGATTCCGAACCGGACCCAAGGTTTCCGTTGCGAAATGGTCTGATGAAGTTCTTGAATCAAAAAATTTACGTTATTCCGACGCCAATCAGATAGGCTCAGTCCGTTTCCGTATCGAGCGAAACTCTTTTGGTCGGGAAATTCTTTTCCTGCAATGGGATAGGGGTAGAAGTAATCATCCATGTGTATTGCATCTATGTCATAACGAGATACGATATCATCTACTACTTGACAGATAAATTTACGGGATTCGGGCAATCCCGGATCGAAATAAAGCTGATTACCATAAGTTACGAACCATTCGGGGTGTTTATGATAAATGTGTCCGGGCGCTAATTGTTCGTTCAGATTACTTTTTACGCGATACGGATTGAGCCATGCGTGAAATTCCATATTCCGTTCATGACAAGCTTCGATGAGATATTGCATCGGATCCCATATCGGAGTCGGTGCTATGCCTTGTGTCCCGGTAAAAAAACGACTCCATGGCTCTAACGATGATTGATAAAACGCGTCTGCTTGAGGTCTTACTTGAAAAATGACGGCATTTATACCCATTTGTTGCAAGCCGTCAAGCATTGCTGTAAGATATGTCTGCATGGTAGCTTTATCCATGTTCTGGTATTGAGACTGATGAACAGTCTGTATCCATGCACCCCGGAATTCCCGTTTGGGAGACTGTTGACTTTTTAATGGAAAAGCAAATAGTAAAATCGCTAATGTGATAAAGTAGAACCGAAATTTCATAATGAGTGTCTTATTAATATTCGACAAAAATAGAAAAACTTCTTGTGAAATTTGCTCTTTTGTCTCTTTCTGTCTCGAATATTTTGTACTTTTGTGTCGCATTTTGGAGATTTTTGTCTCTTTTGTTCTGTATAAAAATAAAAAAACAAGAAATTACGAAATAGAATGGAAATTGCAACGAAGTACAATCCTGCCGAGGTTGAAGGAAAGTGGTATGAGTATTGGCTTAAAAACGGATATTTCAAGTCGAAACCCGATGGCCGTGAACCTTATACGATAGTCATACCTCCGCCAAATGTTACGGGTGTGTTGCACATGGGGCACATGCTGAACAATACGATTCAGGATATTTTGATTCGTCGTGCCCGTATGACCGGAAAGAATGCTTGTTGGGTTCCGGGTACCGATCATGCTTCTATCGCAACCGAAGCGAAGGTCGTGAACAAATTGGCAGCTCAGGGAATTAAGAAAACTGATCTTACACGAGAAGAATTTCTGAAACATGCATGGGAATGGACAGAAACTCACGGAGGAATTATCTTGCAGCAACTCCGTAAGTTAGGTGCTTCTTGTGATTGGGACAGAACGGCTTTTACTATGGATGAGCTTCGTAGCGAAAGTGTCTTGAAAGTTTTTGTCGATTTATATAATAAAGGACTTATCTATCGGGGTGTCCGTATGGTAAATTGGGATCCGAAAGCTTTGACTGCTCTATCCGATGAAGAAGTCGTTTATAAAGAAGAACACGGAAAGTTATATTATTTACGCTATAAGATTGAGGGTGAGGACGGATATGCCGTAGTCGCAACGACCCGTCCTGAGACGATTATGGGAGATACGGCTATGTGTATCAATCCGAATGATCCCAAAAATCAGCATTTAAAAGGGAAGAAAGTTATTGTTCCGTTGGTAAACCGGGTAATTCCGGTCATCGAAGATGATTATGTTGATATCGAATTCGGTACGGGTTGCCTGAAAGTCACTCCGGCACATGATGTCAACGACTATATGCTGGGTGAAAAGTATAATCTGCCGAGTATCGATATTTTTAACGATAACGGTACGATAAGCGATGCTGCCGGAATGTATGTCGGTATGGACAGATTCGATGTCCGTGTTCAAATAGAAAAAGATCTGGAAGCTGCGGGCCTGTTGGAAAAAACGGAGGCTTATACTAATAAAGTCGGGCATTCGGAACGTACGAATGTTGTGATAGAGCCTAAACTTTCTATGCAATGGTTTTTAAAAATGACCGATCTTGCTAAACCGGCGTTAGAGGCTGTAATGAATGACGATATAAAGTTTTATCCGGCAAAATACAAAAATACATACCGCTATTGGATGGAAAATGTTAAGGATTGGTGCATTTCCCGTCAGCTTTGGTGGGGACATCAAATCCCTGCATATTATCTTCCCGAAGGTGGGTATGTCGTAGCGGCAACTAAAGAGGAAGCTTTGGAACTGGCTCGTAGGAAGACGGGTAATTCTGCCTTACAAACGGAAGATTTACGACAAGATGAAGATTGTCTCGATACCTGGTTTTCTTCTTGGTTGTGGCCTATATCGCTGTTCGACGGTATTAATCATCCAGGAAATGAAGAACTGAATTACTATTATCCAACCAGTGACTTGGTTACAGCTCCCGATATTATTTTCTTTTGGGTAGCCCGTATGATTATCGCCGGCTATGAGTATCAGAAAGAGATGCCGTTTAAGAATGTCTATTTTACCGGAATTGTCCGTGATAAATTAGGCCGTAAAATGTCTAAGTCGTTAGGTAATTCCCCCGATCCGTTAGAATTGATCGATAGGTACGGGGCTGACGGGGTTCGTATGGGAATGATGCTTTCTGCTCCGGCCGGAAATGATATTTTATTTGATGATACATTGTGTGAACAAGGACGTAATTTCAATAATAAGATATGGAACGCATTCCGGTTGGTAAAAGGATGGTCGGTAGATTCGTCTATAGATCAGCCTGAGTCAGCCAAGATTGCAGTAAGGTGGTTTGATGCTATGCTGAAAAAAGCAAGTATCGAGATTGCAGACTTGTTCTCTAAATATCGTCTTTCGGAAGCATTGATGGTGGTATATAAATTGTTTTGGGATGAATTTTCTTCATGGTATTTGGAGATGATCAAACCCGGATATCAACAGCCGATAGATGCTACGACATACGAAAAGACTTTGTCGTTTTTTGATGATCTATTGAAACTTCTGCATCCGTTTATGCCTTTTATTACGGAAGAACTTTGGCAGCACATTTGTGACCGTAAAGAGGGGGAAAGTATCATGATCGCTCAATTACCGGGAGTAGAGACTTATGATGAAGTTCTATTGGTACAAATTGAGACGGCAAAAGAGATTATTTCAGGAGTGCGTTCGATTCGTCTTCAAAAGAATGTCCCGAATAAGGATACGTTAGAATTACAAGTTATCGGACAGCACAATTCGGGGAATGATGCGGTAATTTCTAAACTTGCTAATTTGTCGGCTATTTTGTCGGTTAATGAAAAAGATGCTACAGCAGCTTCATTTTTGGTGGGCACAACCGAGTATGCCGTTCCGTTAGGAAATAATATTGATGTAGAAGCCGAATTGAAAAAGCAAGAAGAGGAACTGAAATATTTACAAGGTTTTCTAAAATCGGTCATTGCTAAATTAAGTAACGAGCGTTTTGTGAATAATGCTCCGGCACAGGTTGTTGAAATGGAGCGGAAAAAACAGTCCGATGCAGAAAGTAAAATAAAATCTTTAGAGGAAAGTATTGCCGCATTGAAGAAATAAAGAGGTCTAATACTTATACAATTGATTATATAAAAAACGCCAATAATTTTTTAATAAATCATTGGCGTTTTTTATTGCTTCATAAAATAATTATTGTGAAGACTGTGTTATTCAAAAATACGTTTTACGGGACATTCTGGTAAAAGGTAAGGACGCAATACGGAGTATGGTAGGGTAATTCGTGTTTGACCTAAATAATAAGGTGCGATATCATACGGATTATATAACCACGTGATTCCATTTTTTTCCGCATAGAAATTATCGGTAGCGACAATGTTTTCAGGACTATAATCTTTCTTGCTTAATTCATTGATATTTGTTAATTTAAGATCGATTGCCAATTGTTTTCGTAATAACTCATCTATTGTTGCTCTATTTTTTTCACTAATAAGATCATTCAAAAGAAGGCTCTTACCTTTTTGTAAATCAAAAGTTTGATATGTAGTTGTATAAATGCCGTGTGCCCCACCGGTAAACATATAAGTCGATAATTCGTAGCTCCATATATCGTGATTATTATAAAGAGAGCGGCTACCTACAGATAATTCATAATTCATCCATACACCGATGTCTTTTTTAGAATGGCTATATTGAGACATATCTTTTTTATAAGTGTCTATATAATTCTGCATGTATTTTTCTGCAGCTAATTTAGGAGCGAAACTCTCATATTCTTCTCCGAAAATACTCTTCACAAAATATTTTTGTATCTGTTTTAATTTTATATTGTTAGGATAATTATCCGGATAAATCATGTCGATAGAGAACGTACAGGCCGGCATTGTCGTGTCATTATTGATATGATATTTTTTTTCATTTTCATAAAGAGCAAAAGATAATGTATCTATTTCCTCTATAGAAATAGAGGTATCGGTCAATTCTGTTTGCTGATCCGAATCTGTTTTGTCTGGATGATTTTTTTTCTGCTTACAAGAGTTTATACATAAAAGGAGAAGGCAGAATCCGGATAAAAGAATAAATCTATTTTTCATATTTGGATGATTTAGTTGACATATTTACAAATATATAAAAACTTCTGATTTATATTTTGTTTGAAATAAAAAGTTTTGTGCGTACGCTATAAAGAAAAACCGTTTAATTTCGTTATTAGTTCATTTTTTCCCTTTGTAATAGCGGCCTTTTTTCTGTGTTTTCTTCCCATATTGAATTGCCGTTTGCGGGCATCTGTGAATACATGCCAGACAAAGAATACAATGGTGCTGCCACTTCGGTTTTTTATCGACTTTTATATTTCCAACAGGGCATTTTTGTTCACACAACCTGCAACCGTTACATAAGTCTGTGGCATAAAAATCTTTATCCGATATTTGATATTTATTGAATAATGGCCATATAATTCGAGTTTTAAAGAAAGGGAAATGCCCTTGTTTACAATCGAATAAATCTGATCTGTTATTGCTTATCCATGAATTTATCTGTTTTATTCTGGGGACAGCATCTCTTAACTTTTTATCTGTTAAAGTCGGAGAATCTACATCGAATCCTTTCATTAATATATAGTTATTCGGCATTATGACAGAAAATCCACTATTGCAGACAATCCCTTTGGCCGATAATGCTTTCACAAAGATGTTTTTGCTTAGCCCGATATCATCACCACAAGTACAAACAAAAAAAACATAGTTATTATACTTTATTTCTAATTGTATGAGCTTAATGAAATCGAGAATGAGTTTAGGCGGCCCCCAAGAATATATGGGAAATACGAACCCTATTTTTTCTTTTTCCGAGACTCGATAATAAAATTCTTTTTTTTGCATAACTTCGGGAATAAAACATATTGTTTCATTTTGTGCTTTTGCTACTTCTTTTGCAACCCATTCAGAATTTCCTGTTCCCGAAAAATAAAATATCATATTGAAAATTTTTGTGATCACAAAGGTAAGTTATTCTTTCATTTGCTGAAATCAGAAACGGTGAATTATCGTCTTTTTAATGTAAAACAGTCTATATCTGGAGTCCAGCAATAGGGACTGCCTATGCGAATTGTATTTTCCCCACGATTTAATTGTACAGAAAGAGTAATAGTCATAATTCCCTTTGAGCTATCGGTTTCTAAATTTTTAAAGAAATAAGACTTTCCGTTTATATTGACTTCTAATTTGCGGTTCTTTTCAGGCAAATAAAAAATCTTCATTTCATATGCACCCCCTTTTTTACTGTAAACATTATCCCATTCAGCATAATTTTCAGAGCTCCCGCCAATAAAGCTAACGGTCATTTTCCCGGATGCCTTTTCACATGGAGCATAGCGGATACTTTTAGAACGAGTACCCAGATCATCATAACATGGAAGATAAGCCCATTCAGCTTCGTAAAGCGATGATTCCAGACGCTTTTCCGCCTCTATACGAAAAAATTTTGCACTATGAGGAGGTAACTCATATTCTAAATATTCTTTATTTGTATCAATAGTCTTATGTTTTATTAAATCTCGGACTTTTATTGTTCCACCTAACTCCAAACATGCAGTGGGTACAGAAAACGAACAAATCGAGTCTGATGGATTATATAAAGCCATAGCTCTGGCTTTACCTCGTTTTTGTTCAATATCTTTGACTAATACATATCCATTTTTTTCGTGTTGAGCTACATAAGCTTGAAGACCTAACGAATCTTGATTGATAGCTATTAGTTCTTTGTTTTTCAGTAATTCTAAAGATTTATCCGGAATAGTAGTTAAATCGCAACCGATAAGTAAGGGCGAACTCATGATACATCACATACCGAAATGAACTTCTTCCTCTTCAGGTTTTAGACCTCTTCCTATTTCCAGCATATCCATATCATTATAATGACCATTTCGTGCATAGGCTGATAAATAAAGGTTCTTATTTATTATATGTTTGATAGATGCCCACTCTGGAGTAATATCGGCACTTATCCTCCATAAAGTTGCGATATCTTCAGCCCATGTGCCGGGGAAAGCCCAACGGCAAATATTCAATGATATTTTATGGTTACAAACATCGTTGAAAGCTCGATAAATTTCAGTATATCTCTTTTGTTCATCTAATGCTAATTCCTGTCCGGCACCACAATAGTCTATTTTGATAAAATCAAACCCCCATTTGTTAAAAAAGAGGTCTGCGTTTTGTTTCTCGTGCCCATATAGCCCGACTCCTATTCCATTTGGATCGTTGTCCCAAATCGAACCGCAAGTATTACTTCCTGCATCAGAATAAATGCCAGCTTTTAGACCTTTATCATGTATATATTTAACGATGTTTTCCAATCCGTTGGGAAAACGCTTGGGATGAGTATGAAGTATTCCCGATTCATCACGCCATCCGAAAAAACCGTCATCGATATTTATATATCGATATCCAACGGTTTTCAGACCTCTATCAATAATTGCATCAGCTTGTTTTTTTATAAGTTGTTCATTGATGTTTATACGATAAGTATTCCAAGAACTCCATCCCATAATAGGAGGTGTAAATCTATTATTTTGAGCTTTACCTGTCATTGCAACATAGCATAAAACTATGATGAATAAGTATTGTGCATTCTTCATCTTACTAAATATTTAAGGTTTATATACAAAAGTAAAAATAAATGCAGAAAGATCATATTGTACGGCGTGATTTTAGAAAAATTTGATGATTCTGAAAAACTTCATAAAAATATATTCTCCATATTCCTATGAAGGAGCTTTTATAATATCTGAAGTTTATTTACTTTTGTTCCAAAAGAAACAAATTATGGTAAAAGTAGGAAGGTATAATGCCTTAAAGGTTATAAAAACAGTAGATTTCGGTGTGTATTTAGATGGAGAAGATAAAGGCGAGATATTACTTCCTGCTCGATATATACCTGAAAATTGTCGTATAGGAGATATAATAGATGTTTTTATCTATTTTGATTCAGAAGATCGAATTATTGCTACTACAGAAAAACCTTATATTCAAGTTGGAGAGTTTGCATATTTAAAAGTGAAATCGACAAATAGGGTCGGTGCATTTTTGGATTGGGGGTTAATGAAAGATCTGTTAGTTCCTTTCCGTGAACAACGAGTCGATATGAAACAGGGATATTATTATACTGTTTATGCTTATCTTGATCATGAGAGTGGACGTATCGTTGCTTCAGCTAAACTGAATAAATTTTTGAATAATCTTCCGATCGATTATGAAATAAATCAGGAAGTTGATTTATTGGTAGTACAAGAAACCGAGATAGGATATAAGGTTATTATCAATAATACGCATTGGGGCATGGTTTATTACAATGAGATATTTTGCAATATAGAAAAGGGAGATCATATAAAAGGGTATATAAAACATATCCGTAAAGATGAAAAAATCGATGTTGTTTTACAACCGGTAGGATATGAAAAGATAGATACGTTATCTTCTGAAATTCTTCGATCTTTACACGAAAATGAAGGTTATATGCCTCTTTCTGATAAATCTTCTGCCGAGCAGATTGCCGAGCACTTTTCTTGTAGCAAGAAAAATTTCAAAAAAGCGATAGGTGCATTATACAAGCAAAGATTGATTCTGATTCTTGAGAATGGAATAAGACTGAATGAAAAGTAGTCTTTCCTCTTTTCATTTTTTTGTAAAATTCGTTCTTCAAAACTTTTTTTCGACTATATTGTTTTAATGAGTGTAAAGTTAATATCGGGAAGAGGATATTAACCGACAATAAGTCTAATAAAATAAAAGAAGTTATGAAGCGAGTTTTATTAATTGTGGCACTAGTCCTGGGAAGCACAGTGCTATTTGCTCAGAAGTATAACAAAAATGAAGTGAAACAACTGCAAAGTTTTTTGCAGCAGAAATCTGCTAAAGGAGATTCCAATGCCGATCGGTTGGAAATCGTAAGTATTAATACTCCGGCAGCATGGAAAGGTGTTACTTGGAATAACGGTAGAGTGGTTTCTATAGATTGGCAAGATAAAGATTTAGCGGGAGACATAAATTTGAATGGTTTTTCAGCTATGCAGAAAGTGAACCTTTCTCGAAATAAGATTACGGTAGTCGATGCTACGAACTGTTCAGCTCTTACAGATATGAATGTCAGCCGTAATAAATTGTCAGAACTTGATTTAACCGGTTGCATTGCGTTGGTCAAGCTTGATTGTTATAAAAATCGTCTCACGGAAATCGACCTTTCTACATCTCCGCAATTGAAAAATTTAAATTGTTCTAATAATCTTTTTGTTGAATTCAATATTCAGGGTTCATCTGCTTTAGAATCCCTTAATGTTCAAGGGTGTCACTTAGAATCTCTTAATGTTGATAGTTGTGCTAATTTGAAAAATCTCTATTGCGGATATAATCGCTTGACGAATTTAAATCTGTTCGGGACAGTTAATTTGCAAAACTTGAATATGGATGATAATAATATCCGTACAATGATTATGTCAAAACAACCGAATCTTTTTACTCTATTTTGTAGTGATAACAATATGGTAACACTTGATGTTCTGAATTGTGATGCTCTTACTGATTTGGTTTGTTCATATAATAACCTTACCCGGTTAAATCTTAACGGAACGGACAAACTTACTTTTGTCGATTGTTCTTATAATGATTTGACAACACTTGATTTAAGCAATCGCTATCTGTTACAACGGGTATTATGTAATCAAAATCAGTTGACCATGCTGGATGTTTCATTTTGCCCGAATTTGGTATATATTAATTGCCGATTTAACCAACTCATAGATTT
The DNA here is from genome assembly GCF_982245605.1 of Coprobacter fastidiosus. Classification (NCBI taxonomy): domain Bacteria; kingdom Pseudomonadati; phylum Bacteroidota; class Bacteroidia; order Bacteroidales; family Barnesiellaceae; genus Coprobacter; species Coprobacter fastidiosus. The sequence continues at coordinate 30,732 of NZ_CEVCIF010000044.1, forward strand.
GCGTACGATAGGGGATAACAATCTACGTATGATCGCTTGTCAATGGAATTACTAATAATTGTGGTTATATTTGTTTCGGAAACACCTGTAAGTAAATCTACTTATAGGTGTTTCCGATTTTTTATTAATCGTATTTTTTCTTTAGCTTTTCTTTCGGTAAGCAAAGATGTATTAAATACTTTATTCACAATACAATAAAATAGGATAATCTGATGAGATATTTTTATAAAATTTAATCAGGCTCGAAAAGACTCTTAGTTTTTTTATAAGAAATGAATATTCCTCACATGAAATAAATTTGTATGTTTGTAGAAAAGCTATTCATAAACCTTGATATTTATGCATTATTGGTTAAATACTATAAGTTTACTTTTTATTTTATTGTTTACTTCATGTGCGACAGCTGTTTATGTCCCACTCGAAATATTACGTCCATCGGAAACGATATTGCCAGATTCTCTTCGGACGTTAGCCATAGTAATCAATACCCCCGAACGTACACTGGTAGAAGATGAAGGTGAAATTATTGACGCTTATAATGAGCGTCAACGGTTGCAGATAAAAAGAGGAAATCTTATTCCGCATTTTGTAAAAAGCGTATCATCTTCTTTAAAGCAAGCTTCTGGTAAGACTCTATCTGTAGTTTCGATGCAGAATGATCCTATGACAGAATATATTTTGCCAGAAGACAAAATACGACTTATCAAGGATAGTCTAAATGCAGATGCCATTTTGTCTTTAGATAGATTATCTGTTATTCCATCTATTCACTTGACTCAGGTAGACGAGGCTCTATTTTTTGGAGATTTGGATATTGCTGTTTATGCTGATCTCAAACTTTATATGGGAGAAAAATATTTACCGAGCGTTTTTTCCTGTAAAGATACTATATCGTGGCAATCGTATGGAGAAACAGAAAATCGAACTTTAGACAGGTTTCCATCATTTCAAAATTGTTTGATCGATGCAACAAATCATTCCGGGTATCAGGTCAGTAAAAAGTTTTATCCGTATATTGATAATGCAGATCGTTTTTATTTTGTTACTCCGTACCCTTTGATGAAAGAAGCAAATTCTTACTGGAATAGAGGAAATTATGAAGAAGCTTCTTATTTATGGGAGTATGTTTACGAAAATGCGGAGAAAATGGGTCGGAAGGCTAAAGCCGCCGCTAATATGGCATTATATGAAGAACTTAACGATCGATATGATTCTGCATTGGACTGGGTAAAAAAATCTTTAAATATATTTTTGGAATCTCCTGAGAAATATTCTAATTATATAGAGTATCTTTTGGAATACCAACAACAGTTGAATGTCCGTATTCAGGAAAATAGGCAAATGGCTTTCTGAAATATTTTATTCATTTTCATACTAGAATCTTTAATTTATTTTTTATCTTTAGTAGAATAGGAGGGCGAGAAGATCAAATGGGGTCACACAGTATTTTGCATATCCTTTTTTATCATTTGTGTAAATTACAATAAAGTAATCGATATTAATAAGAAAAGAAGGTGTCTAAAAAGGATGCCTTCTTTTTTTTGTCATGCCGCCCTTTTAT
>NZ_CEVCIF010000045.1:0-32274 GCF_982245605.1 Coprobacter fastidiosus
CTTAACGGGAACATACATTACCAGATGTTCTGCGGAATCATGATAGATCCGTCCTTCCCCATAACCAACTACAAGATAGTCAGTGCCATCCGCAATGAGATGGCATCCCGTCTTGACATTGAATTCCTCCAGGAAGTGCTGGCCTCACACTGGAAACCTTATCTTGAGAACCTTCACGTGTGCATGAGCGATGCCACATGCTATGAGAGCCATATGCGTTTTCCTACGGACATGAAACTTCTTTGGGAAAGCATTGAATGGCTTCACAGACATATCTGTCGGCATTGCGGGGAGCTTGGCATAAGGCGTCCGCGCAACAAATATGCGGATGTGGAAGCGTCTTATCTGTCCTACAGCAAGAAAAGAAAAAGGAAGGTTTCACGGACAAGGATGCTCAAGCGCCGTATGATCAGGCTTCTTGAAAAACTCCTCATACAGAGGGATGGAATCCATAGGGAGTACGGTGTCTCACTCCGATACACACCGGATTACCGGAAACGGCTGTCCGTCATCAGAAAGGTCCTTGTACAGGAGAAGGAAATGTTTGAAGGTCGGAAAGTCAGTGACCGCATCGTCAGCATCGACCGTCATTATATACGTCCCATCGTAAGAGGCAAGGAAACCAAGTCCGTCGAGTTCGGCGCAAAGGTTAACAACATACAGATAGACGGTATATCGTTCATCGAACACCTCTCGTTCAAGGCTTTCAACGAGGGGATACGGCTTAAGGACTGTATCCGTATGCAGCAGAAACTTATGAGTGTAAGGGTTAGATGCGTGGCGGCCGACTCTATATATGCCAATAACGCCAACAGAAAGTTCTGTACGAAATATGGAATATCCACTTCCTTTGTGCGCAAGGGAAGGGCGGCCAGGGATGAACCCTTGAGGAAGGTTCTCAGATGTGAGTTGTCAAGAGAGAGGGCCACCCGGCTTGAAGGCAGCTTCGGAACTCAAAAACAACATTACTCACTCTCAAGAATAAAGGCCGGGAACAGGAAGACGGAAATCCTGTGGATTTTCTTTGGAATACATACGGCAAATGCCGTACTGATGATTGACAAGATCAGGAACAGGACGGTGAAAGCGGCATGATATGATTTTACAGGCAGAGGCAGAAGATGTCTTCAGACTTCTTCCCGAGCGTCATGTCTTGTAGGGTAAGATTGTGTGAGAAATTACAGGAATAGGACTATAAAAATGGCATATGAAGTGAGTATGCTCTATCATCTTCATATGCCATCTTGATTTTTAGGGACATTTACTGAATATCCCTAAAAGAGGGTGCACTCAATTGTGAAGTGCACCCTCTTTTATAAAGTACTTCAGTTTAATTTGACAGATACTTCGTTTTTATAAACAATTTAATAATAAATCATTGGGATATTCACATTTTACACTATTTTTGTAAGAGAGACAATATACCCAAATAAGTAATCTTATTAATAACCTATTATTTACGCTAAATATCCGATGCAAATTATTGAAAAATATTTTCCGAATCTAAACGAAAATCAAAAATCCCAATTCGCAACCTTAGACGAACTATATAAAGACTGGAATAGTAAAATCAACGTTATTTCCCGTAAAGATATAGACAATCTATATACCCACCATATATTGCATTCTTTAGGAATAGCAAAAATTATACAATTTACTCCCGAAAGTGCAATAATGGATGTAGGTACTGGAGGAGGATTTCCCGGAATACCTCTGGCTATTTTATTTCCCGAATGCAAATTTCATTTATTAGATCGTATCGGAAAAAAGGTTAAAGTCGCTTCAGAAATAGCACAATCCATCGGACTGCAAAACGTGACATGCAGACATTGTGGAGTAGAAGAAGAAAAAAGCGAGTTCGACTTTGTCGTAAGTCGCGCTGTCATGCCATTAAATGATCTAATGAAACTTATTCGCAAAAATATCCGAAAAAAGCAACAAAATGCAATGCCTAACGGTCTGATTTGCTTAAAAGGAGGAGAACTTCAAAACGAAGTAGCACCATTTAAAAAGATTTCGATCGTGTACAATTTGAAAGAATATTTCAAAGAAGAGTATTTCGATACCAAAAAGGTCGTTTACGTACCTGTCCACAAATAAATAATATATATATGCTGGTAATTAAGGAGTTCCAATTCAATCCGTTTTCAGAAAATACGTATGTCATATCGGATAGTGAAACCGGTGAATGCGCAATCATAGACGCAGGGTGTTATTATGCAGACGAACAAGATATTCTATCAGGTTACATTATAGACAATAATTTGAAAGTCAAATATCTTTTGGCAACACATTTGCATCTCGATCATAATTTCGGAGACAGACATGTGTATAATACTTTCAATGTCGGATTAACAGCCCATCCCGATGATGCTTTTCTATTAGATAACATGAAAGAACAAGCTTCTATGTTCGGCATACAATTACAAGACCCTCCCATTCCCATTGATCATAATGTCCATGAAAACGATATTTTCAAAATCGGGAAATATTCTTTACGAGCTATACACGTACCGGGACATTCTCCCGGAAGTATCATATATTATTGCAAAGAAGAAAAAATAGCGTTTGGCGGAGACGTACTTTTCAGAGGCAGTATCGGCCGGACGGATTTACCGGGAGGAAACTATAATCAATTAATTACCGGTATTCGAGAAAAACTATTTATACTACCGGAAGATACGGTTATTTATTCCGGACACGGTCCTAGCACAACAATAGGCTTTGAAAAGAAACAAAATCCATATTTACAATAAACCTAATTCTTCGAACATCCGGGCATATACCGCAGCCTTTTCTGACAAAGGTTTAGGATAGGCCCGGGAAGAAGAAGGCATTCTGTAAAAACGCATTTTTCTACTTTGATATTCAAATTCAACAAAGCTTCCGACAGGAGGAATTGCAGACGAAACAAGATCACTCAATATCTCGGTAGCCTTTTGTCCTGTAGTGACAACAGCTTTGCACATTGGCATTTGCTCTAATAAAGTATTAATATCGGCAGCTTCTACAACTTCCAAAAATTTATCAGAGGCATTATCTTTTAACCTCTTTACAGATCGAGCAGTATCACTTAAAGCAATGCCTTTCTCTTCCAAAAAAACGGTAATGCGGTTCTTATCGAATAGTTTTGTATTATCTAAAAAATGATCCTTATCTCCGAAAAAAACGAGTCCGAAAATACGCCACATATCATTTTGAAGATTCGGATAATAAAAATTCATGCTCCAACGTATCTTTTTCGGAGGAAAACTCCCCAACATCAGCATCCGAGTATTTTGTGGAATAAATGGTTTTAACGGATGATTTTCTATCGGTATTATATTCGTGTCATTCATACAACTTGCATTTTTATATTTATAATCGCACGTGTAAAACAGAATACGGCTTTCCGGTACTATCTGTTGCATCACGACCTATTACATGAAATCACTGATGCAAATAAAATCTTACGGCCTGTTCATTTTGCACATTTACGTCAACAAAATTTACGTCCAACGTTACATCATATTCAACCAATTCCGATTTAATGATAATAGTCTAATCTTAATTCTTCAAAAATTACATTGCTTTAAGCATTTTTTAATTACCAAAAAACAGTCCTTAAAAGGACATATTTTCCTGATAAAAAACACTCATTTTTTTAACTCATACAAAGATATAATTTAAGGAACAATTTCTACATAAAAACAAAGTCTTTCTCTATTTTTGCAGTTATCAGAGCGAAATATAATTATGAATGAAAAAGTTCTCGAAAAACTGAAAATTCTTGCGGAATCGGCAAAATACGATGTATCTTGCGCCTCAAGCGGAACTTCCCGCTCCAAAATGACAGGTGGCATAGGAAGTGCTTCGGGCTGGGGTATTTGCCATAGTTTTACAGAAGACGGAAGATGCGTTTCGCTTTTGAAAATTATGCTTACCAATTATTGTATATATGATTGCGCTTATTGTATCAACCGTAAAAGTAATGACCTGAAAAGAGCAACATTGTCTGTATCAGAACTGGTCGATCTTACCATAGAATTTTATAGAAGAAATTATATCGAAGGTCTTTTTTTAAGTTCGGGAGTAGTAAATAATCCGGACTATACAATGGAAAGATTGGTAGGAGTAGCAAAAGAATTGCGATTGAAACACCGTTATAACGGATATATCCATTTGAAAAGCATTCCGGGAGCCAGCAGAGAACTGGTAAACGAAGCTGGATTATACGCTGATAGATTAAGTGTAAATATAGAAATTCCTAATGAAGAAAGCCTCAAAATATTAGCACCTGAAAAAGACTTTAAAAGTGTATTTACGCCAATGCGTTACATACAACAAGGAATCTTGCAAAGTGCGGAAGAAAAAAAAAGATTCCGCCATGCACCCCGTTTTGCCCCGGCAGGACAAAGTACACAAATGATTGTAGGAGCAACGTCAGATACAGATAAGGATATACTCCGCATATCGTCTGCTTTATATCAGCGACCAACGATGAAAAGAGTATATTATTCCGGATATATTCATGTAAACGATTATGATAATCGATTGCCGGTTCTAAAACAACCTCCATTGGTGAGGGAAAACAGATTGTACCAAGCCGACTGGCTATTGAGATTCTACCAATTCAAAGTAAATGAAATCGTAGATGATGCTTATCCTAATCTCGATCTGGATATCGATCCTAAACTTGCGTGGGCTTTACGTCATCCGGAAATTTTTCCGATAGATATAAACCGAGCAGACTACGAAATGCTTCTGCGAGTACCCGGAATCGGTATAAAATCTGCAAAATTAATCGTTGTTTCCCGCCGTTACTCCCGATTAGGAGCGTCCCAATTAAAAAAAATCGGCGTGGTAATGAAAAAAGCGCAGTATTTTATTACTTGCAACGAACTTCCTATGCAAACAGTAAACGAAATGAATCCACAAAATATCCGCAAACTTTTAGTAGGGAGACCACGAACGAAAGACTCACGACAACTAACGCTCTCTTTTGAAGATTAAAAACATGAATATATTCATATATGATAAAACATTTGAAGGGTTGTTGAATGCAATTTTCGACGCTTATTCTCGAAAAACATTTCCGGATCTTTTACTGAGCGAAGACGAGACTCTTCCACTATTCTATGACGATTTACATATAGTATATACGGATAATGATAAAGCGGAACGGGTATGGAACGGATTGATGAAAAAGTTGTCGAGACCTGCCCTCTCCTGTCTTGCTGCCAGTTGGTTATCTGAATTGCCCGAAATAGATCTATTGATTTTTCGTTATATACGAAAAGCTATAGATTCCCCCTGTTCTATTGAACTGAATTTCGGAGATAATGATGTCTTGGAACTTTCTCAAATCTGGAAAAAAGTACATCGTGAACAACACCGAATTATTCAGCTTCTACGTTTCCAAAAAGCTATGGATGGAACATTCTTTGCAGCAATAGAGCCGATTTATAATGTATTGTCTTTAATCGTTCCTCACTGCAAGGATCGCTTTTCAGACCAGAAATGGATAATTTATGATTTAAAACGAGAATACGGATACTATTATGATCTGTCTTCGGTTACAGAAATACAGTTCGAAAACAGTAGCGCTCATCTTCTATCCGGAATATTAGACAAAAATCAAATGCATCCCGATGAAGAATTATTTCAAAAGCTTTGGAAAGAATATTTCAAAGCAATTAATATTAAGGAAAGAAACAACCCCAAACTACATCGTCAAAACTTGCCTGTAAGGTTTTGGAAACATTTAACCGAGAAACAAAAATAATTTTTATTTAAAACCTGTTTTCTGCATTATCTGATTTTCAACCGATTGTGTATCGAACGATTTTTAATAAAGATTTTCCTGAAAATTTTTCATTCAAGACTGTTGTTAAATCAAAAAATGTGACTATCTTTGCAACGCAAAAGAAAAAAGAAGCGTTCTTAATTTTGTTAACTGGTGCGGTAGTTCAGCTGGTTAGAATACATGCCTGTCACGCATGGGGTCGCGGGTTCGAGTCCCGTCCGCACCGCAAACAATATCTTTAATGAAGATTCGGGGTGTAGCGCAGTCCGGTTAGCGCACCTGCTTTGGGAGCAGGGGGTCCCAGGTTCGAATCCTGGTACCCCGACACAAAAAAGAGGAAGTTAAGTAAATTAGCTTCCTCTTTTTTATTTATTTCAGTATGATTTGGAGAGTTAAAAGGTAATTTTAACAACGCAGCCAATAATTTAGCATATCAAGCAAATAAAAAATATCAATTACCAATCATCAGAGTCTTCCTTAACCGTTTGTATTGATGCTGCCAATTTCTCTAAATCTGAAAATATACTATTTGATTCCCGTTCACTTTTTACTTTAATATCTTTCCAAACCTTATTATGAAAAAACTTTTGCGCCCCCTTATCTGTATAATTTTCCGCAATGGTAATTAGTCCTAAGTTGCAAGTTGGAGCATTACCTTTTTTATTTTCATGAATAAAATTTAACATTTCAACTTTAAACCGACCATCCTTAACTTGCAATTTAATAGAATACCATATCTTTCCCTCATAGGCAGCATAAGCCAGTTTATTCATTGAATACAAAAAAATTGCTTTACCTATAATAATACCAGCGTCTTTGTCATCCATTTGCAAAACCTCTTGAGTATCTCTATAGTAAGTTGATATCCAATCTCGTAAAGAAATATAAATACTTGTCTTATCTACATCTTTAACCTCTATAACCTTACTAAATGTCAATTTTTCTTGACCATAGGAAGAAAAGAAATACCCCATAGAAACAAAGAGTAGTAAAAATAGCTTCTTCATAAAATTAATCTTTTGGTTTGTAAATATGTTTATTATTCACAACAGTAATTTTATAAAAAAAGAATAAAATAACAAAACTAAATCCTATTTTATTATTCTATATCATATCGAATATCTTATTGAAATCAATTTATAAACTACTAAATAAGTTTCCCTTTGAGTAATACTTCAAAGATTGAAATCGTACTTATCTTTTTCAAAGAAACATCAAATGAGAGATTTTCATCCAGCTCCAGCCAATAAGTACACATATTATCAATTTTATAAATTTGGCATTGTTCCTGAGTAGTATTTTTTTAATCGGAATCAGCAAATGTTCCGCATAATTGCCGATCATAATTAGGGTAAAACTTTCTTTTCCCTACGATGTTCTTTATCAGAACTGAAAAACACCTTTAAAAAAACTTTCAAAACATCTAAAGCAGTTTTTCCAGTAGAAAATATATAAAAATAAAGGCAAACCATTAAATAGTCTGCCTTTTATAAAGAAAGGTTGCATCATAGGATGCGATGAAACTCCGAATAACAGGATTTGAGTGCCCCCTTCCTTTGTAATCCACCGTGCATAATGCATACCTCTCGGCGTGGCCCGCCATTAGAAGAGAAAGCTTTGTTCTCGGTATTTCATAAGATTTGATGAGTTTCCCAATCTACTAGGATGCAACCTTATGTCTTACTCGCTTTCTGTATTACAAATATAGTAAAAGTAGTACAATAATCAAATTTTTAGGACAAAAAAATAAGGCTTCTTGTATAAGAAACCTTATTTATATAATAACAAATGAGTTAAGCTTTTTTTGCCTGCTCTACAATAGCCTTAAAAGCATCATTATTGTTCATTGCCAAATCTGCAAGAACTTTGCGGTTGATTTCAATACCAGCTTTATGCAAAGCCCCCATCAATTTGGAATATGACATACCTTCCAAACGAGCTGCCGCATTAATACGCTGAATCCACAATGCTCTGAACTCGCGTTTTTTAGCTTTACGGTCACGGTAAGCATAGGTTAAACCTTTCTCCCATGTATTTTTAGCTACGGTCCAAACATTTTTTCTAGAACCATAGTAACCTTTGGTTAATTTTAAAATTTTCTTTCTTCTTGCTCTTGAAGCAACGTGATTTACTGATCTTGGCATAGTTTTTACTTGTTTTGAATGTTAGCGTCACCTCCTCACGGGATGATCTTCGAGCTATGACATTCGGTTAATAAAATTTTAAACTCGCTTTTTGCTTTAAATAAAAAATCAAAGGCTTATTTCAAGCACAATAACTCTTTCACATTATTGATATCTGCAGAAGATACAAGAGTGAAATGAGTAAGATTTCTTTTTTGCTTTTTAGTCTTTTTCGTCAGAATATGACTTTTGAAAGCGTGTTTTCTTTTGATTTTTCCTGATCCGGTAAGGACGAACCTTTTTTTGGCACCGGAGTTAGTTTTCATCTTTGGCATCTTACTAAATTTTAATTTATGTATTACTAAAACATATAATATTGAGTCTCCTCAATTCTCTACTTTTTCTTAGGAGTAATCATTATAATCATACGCTTACCTTCCAAAACGGGTAACTGCTCTACTCTGCCATAATCTTCCAGATCATTGGCAAAACGAAGTAAAAGCACTTCTCCTTGTTCTTTGAACAATATAGAACGCCCTTTAAAGAAAACATAAGCCTTAACTTTCGCACCTTCTTCAAGGAAACCTTTGGCATGTTTTAATTTAAAATTATAATCATGATCATCGGTCTGAGGTCCGAAACGAATCTCCTTTACGACTACTTTAGTCGATTTAGCTTTCTGTTCTTTTAAACGTTTTTTCTGCTGATAAAGGAATTTCTGATAATCCGTAATACGACAAACAGGAGGAACCGCATTTGGAGAAATTTCTACAAGATCGAGTTCTTGCTCTTCTGCAATACGCAAAGCGTCTTGAATAGAATAAACTCCCTGTTCGACATTTTCTCCTACCAATCTAACTTCTTTTACCCTAATTTTTTCATTGGTACGGTACAACTCTTTCATTCCTTCATTTTTCTTTGAAGGATAATTTTTATTAACTCCTAAATTGTTTTTTTTCTCCATTCAATTACCATTGGGTTATCATTCTTTCAACTTCTTCAGTCAGAAGTTCGGCAAAGGTAGTAATTTTCATCGAACCTTTATCACCTTCACCCTGTTTTCTTACAGAAACTTCTTTATTTTGTTCTTCTTTTTCTCCGACAATAAGCAAATACGGAATTCTTTTGAGCTCATTATCGCGTATTTTCCGCCCGATTTTTTCATTACGGTCATCTACAGTGGTACGTATATCCTGCATTTCGAGTTGTGCAGCAACTTCATGTGCATAGTCATTATATTTCTCACTGATAGGCATAACAACGACCTGTTCCGGAGTCAACCATAAAGGGAATTTTCCGGCAGTATGTTCGATAAGAACCGCAACAAAACGTTCCATTGAGCCGAATGGTGCTCGATGTATCATAACAGGACGATGTTTTTGATTATCGCTTCCTGTATATTCAAGCTCGAACCGTTCCGGTAAATTATAATCGACCTGAATAGTTCCTAACTGCCAACGACGTCCGATAGCATCTTTTACCATAAAGTCGAGTTTCGGTCCATAAAAAGCAGCTTCTCCCAATTCGACTCTGGCATTTAAGCCCTTTTCTTCACAAGCCTCAACTATAGCACGTTCTGCTTTTTCCCAATTTTCGTCAGAACCGATATATTTTTCCCGATTATTCGGATCACGCAAAGAAATTTGAGCTTCAAAATTCTTAAAATCAAGAGCTTTGAATATAATAAATATAATATCCATTACTTTTAAGAATTCTTCCTTCAACTGATCGGGACGACAAAAAATATGAGCATCATCCTGAGTAAATCCCCGAACCCTTGTCAATCCATGCAATTCTCCGCTTTGTTCATAACGATATACTGTTCCGAATTCTGCAAATCGCAAGGGCAATTCTTTATATGAACGAGGAAATGCTTTATATATCTCACAATGATGAGGACAATTCATGGGTTTCAACAAAAATTCTTCACCTTCTTCAGGTGTATGAATAGGCTGGAAAGAATCTTTACCATATTTGGCATAATGTCCAGACGTCACATACAATAATTTATTTCCGATATGGGGAGTTATGACCTGTTGATACCCGAATCGTTTCTGAATACGACGTAAAAAATTTTCAAGCCGATCACGCAAAAGAGCTCCCTTCGGAAGCCATAAAGGTAACCCCTGCCCTACAGCCGGTGAGAACGTAAACAATTCTAATTCCTTTCCGATTTTTCGATGATCCCGTTTTTTAGCTTCTTCCATCAAAGCTAAATATTCGTCCAACATTTTCTTTTTCGGGAAAGAAATGCCATAGATACGTGTCAACTGATGACGTTTCTCATCGCCTCGCCAATATGCTCCAGCAAGAGATGTTATTTTCACTGCTTTAATCGGAGCTGTATTAGGCAAATGCGGACCTCGACAAAGATCGGTAAAGTTCCCTTGTGTATATGTTGAGATCGTTCCGTCTTCCAATTCGGAAATCAACTCCACTTTATATTCTTCATTACGGTCCCCGAACATTTTCAAAGCATCAGCTTTCGATATATCATGCCGTACAATCGCTTCTTTTTTAGAAGCAAGTTCAGCCATTTTAGTTTCGATAGCTGCAAAATCGCCTTCTTTAATAGGTGTATCACCTGGATCCACATCATAATAAAATCCGTTCTCTATTGCCGGACCGATTCCGAACTTTATTCCGGGATAAAGTTCTTGTAATGCTTCAGCCAACAAATGGGCTGATGAATGCCAGAATGCATGTTTTCCTTCAGGATCATCCCATTTAAATAATTTTATGGCGGCATCTTCATTTATAGGACGAGAAAGATCCCATTCTTGCCCGTTTATCGAAGCTGCAAGAACATCCTGAGCTAAACGAGGACTGATACTTTCGGCTATCTGCAACGGTGTAGTTCCCTTAGCGAATTCTTTAACCGATTGATCGGGAAAAGTTATTTTTATCATAATCTTTGTTTTCTTGTTGCGCATAGCATTAATACAACACGCAAAATGTAACAATTGTTTTTATAATTCTTATTTTCTAAGTCTCTATAAAAAGAGATATTTTATCAAGAGCACAAAAGTAATAATTTTTTAGACCCTGTTTAAATTTTATGGCAATATTTTTTTACTATCCAATAAGACGATTCTCAGATCCTTTAAGAGCCTATCTAAATTTTCCGATAATAAGGTGTATATCCAGACTTTTACTCTGCTCCCGATCTATATTACTGTTTCTACACGTCATGTAGTCCGACGTTTCTCATCCTTTCTCAAAAACAGTCCTCAAAAAATGTCAGTGTAAAGTTTAAACAAATTCTTATACCCTATCTAAACGTCAATAAATATACCTTTGAAATGATTATTAGGTCTTGTCTTAATGGCGTTTTATTACATTGCCCAAAACCATGGCAAAAATTTAATCTCCCAGCCTTTTAATAACATTATAGGCAGAAACGATTCCTAATTCTCCGGCTTTACTTAAATCGGCAATACCTTTCTGAGTCTCTCCTAAAAAGACATACACTAATCCTCTATTAAAATACGCATCTGAAAAATCCGGACGTAAGCGAATTGCTTCATTATAATCTGCTAAAGCTGCCCGAAAATCTCTTTGTGCACATCTTACATTAGCTCGATTATAATAAGCGTAAACGAATTGCGGCGACATTTCTATAACTTTATCGTAATCTCGAAGAACCATCTCATAATCCATTCCGACCGATTCTTTTTTATTTGACGATGAATTGGGTAATAATATCGATGATGCCGAGTTCTTTGGTAAACTAAACGCTTCTGTAACAGATTTGCTATTTTGAGTATCGAAATCTTGGGTAAAAGCTCGATATTCAATTTGCTTAAACCGGACGACAGCTCGCATAAAATAAGCCAAAACAAAATTATCGCTTAACTGTATCACCCGATTCAGATCATCTAAAGAACTTGCAAAATCTTGTATCAACATAAAATCGAGAGCTCGTCCAAAATATGGGACTGCATTATTCGGATTTATTTCTATCAATTTAGAATAATCATTGACCGAGACAAAATGTTTATTAATTTTTGCAGAGTCCAATGCCATCTCAGCATTTGTCAATAACACCCGATAAGGCAATATCCCGGCTCTATTCAGATTTTCAACCTCGGGGACAAAAGAAATTGTCTGTTTTACCTGATCCGGTTTTTCATAATATGTAAGAACAAATGCCGGAGCTATTTCTACATTGAAATTCTTATCTTGCACTCTACCTCTTATTTCATTAGTATATTTACTCTTCATATCGGTATTGTCCGCAACCAATAATCGATCAAATTTATTTATATTTTTGTCGGACTCTTTTCTTACCTTATCAGCATCTTTCTCTGAAGTGTCATTTTCAGATTCATCAATATTATCTGCTACTTCCTCATAATTCTTATTTGTATTCTTCTGTTGCTCATAAAGTTTCATAGCTTTCTGATAATCTGATTTTCCGCCGGAAATATCTCCCGATTTCCTTTTTGCTTCAGAACGGGCATAATATCCAGAATAAAAATCGGGATATTGATCCAATACTTTATTGTAATCTTTGACTGCAGCTCTATAGTTTCCCAATTCATCGTATAATACAGCCCGATTATAGTAAGCAAAATAATTATCCGGTTCATATTTCAATACAAAGGAAAAATCTTCTATTGCTTTATTTTTTTCTCCGACCTGGGCTCTTAACAGACCTCGATTGTAATGAGCCATCAGATTATTAGGATCTATCTCCACAACTCTGTCATAATCGGCCATTGTACCTCTCAAATCATCCAAATGATATTTTATCAATGCCCGATTAATATAATAAGAAGACATATTCGGATCAAGCCGTAAAGCTTCATTCATATCTGCCAAAGCATCTTGATAATCTTTTGTATATTGAAATTTAATAATAGCCCGTTGTGCGTATGCATACGAAAGATGCTTGTCTAAAGATATAGCTTTGTCTATATCTTCGATTGCCTTCAAAGTATCTTTTTTTTCTAACCAAAACTGGCTACGACTTAAATAGCCGTTGTAATAAGACGGATGAGTTTTGATAAGTTTATCAAAACTTTTTTCCGCATCATCATATTTTTTGAGCTGGACTTCTGCTATTGCTTTATTTCCCAAAAAGGTTCGGTCTTCAGGAGCATATTTCAGTCCCTCATTGTAATCATCAATCGCTCCTTGATAATCTCCTAAATTTTGACGGGCAATTCCTCGAACCTGATAAGCTCCCGTTATAAAAGGGTTACGTTCGAGGCATAAATTACAATCCTCCTCTGCACCTCTGAAATCTTCCAGACTTAACTTGGCGGCAGCTCTATAAAAATAAGGTTCTGCCATGTAAGGCTTTACTTTTATGACTTGATTAAAGTACTGTATGGAAAGTATATAATCTTCAAAATAGAGAGCATTGCGACCAATATTCATTACACGTTCCGTATTCAGTTGAGCTTGAATCGGAACGAAAAAACTTATTAATCCCAAAAACGACAAAATGATTCTCTTTAAATATACCATTATATTATGGGAAAACTGTATTTTCATCTTTCGGTATCTTCTTTTTTAATCTATTATTTCTTGTAGGTCGAAAATCCTACGGAAATATTTTGATTGTCTATCCAAGGACTGTATTATTCTCGAATCTTCCAAACTGTAAATCTCAAAACAAAGTACCATTCCGATCTCTTAAAACAGTTGGGACACTCTAAAAATACTTTCATTCTCCTTGATTATCATTTCATATAAACTCTAAATCGCAAATGTAGGGATTTTATAGTATAAAGTTTTACTCTATCATCATATTTTATAGCTTTTTCTTTCTTATAAACATGCAAAAGTTTTCATTTATTATTACTCAATAAACTCATTCTCCTGAATTACACAAGAATTTTATAAATCATAATGCCACACCCATTATTTATCGGAATAAAGACATTCTATAAAAAATTTAGATGACCGGCTTTAAGCGATATGAAAAACTTGAAATATAAAAATTTACACGGTCAAGAGAATCATTTCCGATTAAACTTTGTAAATTTGTTTCTGTTTTTTAGAACGGATAATAAACAGAATCTAAAATTTTGATCAATCATGGAACAGAAATTTATCATAACTATAGGCCGTCAATATGGAAGCGGAGGACGAGAAATCGGGAAAAGATTATCACAATTATTTAATATTGCTTATTATGACAAAGAACTAATCAAAGAGGCTTCCAAAGAAAGTGGTCTCAATGCAGAATATTTTGAAAAAGCCGATGAAAAAGCCCCTGGTTCCCTACGGCACATGCTCTCCATGAGCTGGGCATCTTTAGGCAGTACGTTCGGTAGCGACGGTTCTCTTTGTAACGAGAATATTTTCAAATATCAGTCTGATGTCATTCAGCGAATAGCACAAGAACACTCTTGTGTAATCGTAGGAAGGTGCGCCGACTATATATTAAGGGATGTTCCCAATTGTTTCAATATATTTATTCACGCTCCCATGCAAAATCGTATAGAAAGAATCACCAGAACAGAACCTATCGATGTAAAAGAAGCTTTGGAAAAAGCCGAGAAAATAAATAAGCACCGTGCTGCCTATTACAACTTTTATACTGATAAAGAGTGGGGAGATTCTGCTTCTTATCATTTATCGATAGACTCTTCTATCTTAGGATCAGAAGAAACAGCCTTTTTCATTAAAAGATTTATTGAACTAAAATTAGAACAGTCAAAATAATTATTAAATAATAAAATTCATCATGAAAAGAAAAGTTGTATCACTTGCGGTGGTTTTATTGTTTGCCACAACTATTTCATCTTATGCACAAAGTCTGAAAGATTTTCTTAATTCTTCAAATGTAAAAGACGCTGTATCAAATATTGTATCGGGAATCAGTGGTGTTAAACAATCTGATTTAGAAGGTACATGGAAATATGCAAGTCCCGCATGTTCATTTACTACTGAAGATCTTTTGAAAAAAGCCGGTGGTGCAATAGTCGCTAATGAAGTTAGTGAAAAATTGGCCGGTATTTATTCAAAAATAGGTATCAGTTCAGAAAAATTCGGATATACATTCGCCGATAGTACGTTTGTAAATAAATTTATGGGACGCAATTCTAAGGGAACATACACGTTCGATGCAGAAAATCAAGAGCTAAACCTACAATATCAAATTGCCGGATTAATAAATATTGGAAAATCTGAAGCTAAAATCGAGAAATCCGGAAATAACATAAAACTGTTATTTAATGCCGATAAATTGTTACAGATATTAACTAAATTATCTTCAGCATCTAAAAGTTCGACAATCAAGACAATCGGATCCGTTGCCGAAGGTTATGACGGCATGCTGATCGGATTTGAACTAAGTAAATAAACAGTTATACTTAACCTAATATACAATAAGAGGTGGATTAAAAAATCCACCTCTTATTGTATATTAGACATTCTAAAAATTAAATTGAAGCCCGACTCCTAATAACTCTTTAAATTGAACCCGTTTTACTCTACGACCGTCACTCAATCCGATAAGGACATCATCGTCATATACCAGATTTGTTGTTAATGTTGTAGAGAACCACTTATTAATAACCATATTTAATTGAACTTCCCAATTTACATCAACATTTTGAGGCTTCCGTAAATAATCGGAATATAGATCTAACCGAGAATAAACTGTCATATTTTTCAAAAATTCATATTTACTTTCCAATTTTAGATTAGCTCCTAATTCAGACAAGAGGTTTTTACCCGGCTTTACACCAAATGCACCTTCATCGGAAAGTCGTTTATTTAAAACGAATGTTCCGCGCCATGCTACAGGTGAAAATACCGCTGTAAAATATTTATTAGGTATCCATGTCACCCCAAATCCGGTCATTAAATATCCGGGAGACATAAATTCCGAAACAGAGATATCCCGGCTGATTGCATAATCATATCCTCTTGTAAATTGTGACTGAAAATTCAAAATGGCGCTTGCATATAAATTTTTATATATTTCATATCCGTAATTGGAATTCAAATAAATCTTATCACTGGTTTTCTTTAATCCATCTCCTTTGGTCTTATTCAATCCATAAGCCAACTCTAATCTATTTTTCCATACATGTCTATTATGTTTATAATCTGCTTGATATGTTCCTTGCAAATCAAAGGCAAAAGCATTATCCCCTCCTGTCGCCCAATTTGTAAAACTGACTTGAGTCAACTTAAGACCTGCATATCCAGAAGTCGTCCACAAAGAATCCTTAGTTTCCGCATTAATTTCAGATATACTCATCCCAACAAATAATGTCATCAACAAAAATAATTTTCGGATCGTCATAATTAGCTTTTTATAAATAAATCCAACACAATAAAATTAATATATTTTACATAACAGTTTTTAGCTTAATATTGTTTTCTTTATTTCAAAAAAAACGGATAAACAAATCTGCTTACCCGTTTTCCACTTATTTGATATAGACTTTATTTTTTTGGTATTACAAACGTATTTATAGACCGAGATTCTAAATTCACCGGTAATATAAATTTCCCTATTCTGACTTTCAAAGGTTGTTCAAAATTTTCTTCATTTGCTGCAATAACAACAATCGAATTATCAGGATTTCTGAATGCCAACAAATTATCATATCTTCCCGAAGTCTCAATTCTTCGCGCTCCAGGCTGTACAAAATGGCTGAGCTGTTTCATTAAGTAATATTCGGGGGTATATCTATATGTTTTTGTATCCTTGTCAACCGATACTAAGGAGTTCTGACGCCAGAACCAATGGCTCAGGCCATCTTCTTCTAACGAAATATTCCAATACATGTAAACAGATGTTCCATTGCTAAGATAGTGTTTCATCAGATTCCAAGTATAAAAACAATAATCCCAGCTATTCTTTCCATCTCCACATTCGCTTTCAGTCTGCACCAGCTTTAATTCAGGGTATTTTTCATGAACAGCCTTAATTGCACCTTTTCCGGCCCATTGAAAACCGATAGCCGAGACATATTTTCCTGCTTCGCTTTTCATAACGGTATCTATCATCAGATCATTTTTCCGTTCCATCGTTCCAAATAATATCTTCACTCCCAATTTCTGCATTTCCGGACCCAAATATGTTCCGACAAAACGCGATAAAGACTCGGCTGTCCAAATGCATGAAGGAAATACTTGACAAGAATTAAATTCATTTTGAGGTGCAACCATTTCAATACGAATACCTTTGGAGCGATAAGCTTCGATAAACTTTTTAAAATACAGAGCATAAGCTTTTAGATATTCGGGTTTCTGAATAAACATATCCGCCCCTTCTGCTCCTTGCTGATCAGGAGTAAGATGATTAACCGTAGTTATGCTATTACTGATCCCCAACTGTTTCATATTTTCCTGTACAGTCTCAGGATCTTGATACATACATGCATAATGTTTATTGTATTTCATCCATGTAGGGGGACACCAAGGAGAAGCCCAAAGTCTTAAATCGGGACGTACTGCCAAAGCTGCCTTAATAAACGGGATCAATGTTTCCTCATCATTGGCTATCGAAAAGTTCTCCATTTCAAAATCTTTATCCGTTTCATTATAGGAATACCAATCCCGAGAAAAATCATTTGCTCCTAAAGGCATTCGTCCGACAGAGAAGTTCATACCATCCTTACTAAAAAGATCTTTTATGATATTTTCTCTATCCTCACTATTCAACTCAGATAATGAAGTCCACCCCAGTTCATTAAAACACGCCCCAAACCCATCAATTTCCTGCATAGGATTATCTAAAAGAATTTCAACGTCCGCACTATCCACAAACTCCGACATAAAAATACCCGGATGAGAAACAAAAAGAGAATCGGCAGTAGTACTTATCCACTCGACTGCTGGACTCCGGTGCTGTGTACATGCACATAATGATATTGTCAAAATGACAATCGAAATCAGATTTTTCATGATACGATAAATTAAATGTATGTGTAAATATTGTAACAAAGTTACAGATTCTTTTATATTATTCAAATATTTCAAAAGACAAAGAGCCGGTCGTAAATTTTCCAGACAAGAAAATAAAAAAGAGCATAACGAATGACTTTCCCGTTCATTCATCATACTCTGAAAATTTTCGGCTTTAAAACTTTATAACAGTTACCTTTTCCAATAGGACAATTTAGTCAAATATTCTTTGTTTTTTCAACTTCATTCATAAGGGGTATTTAAATTTTGTTGAAATTTTTCCCAATATTGCCCCACATAATATCCGTCAACAAAACCATGATGAAAACTCATTGCAACCGGCATTTTTTTTATTCCATTATCTTCCGTTACTTTTCCGAGAATAGATAGCGGCATATTTTCTCCTGCATTCTCGGGAAATTGGAACTGCATTCCAGTAAAGCTATACCACGGATTAATACTAATGACAATAACGTCTTTTTCAGAATCGAGCCCATATGCATCACCCAAACCTTTTCGGGCCAAATCTATCTGCTCTTGAATCGACATTACGAATTCTTTTAAAGACGATTTATAAGGGACTATTACTGAAATAAAAGAGTGATCAGGAAGCGATACTGCCGTATTAAGCCTGATCGAATCAAAAAGCCAGACCTTCCCATCTATTTGCCTATACCGCAAAAACTCGATCTCATTTACAGCCTTCAATGAAGCGTACATAAGAAATTGAGAGAATTTTATTCCTAAACGTTTAGATGTATCATAAGCTTTCGAGACATCTACAACAGATGTTACCGTATAATACGGATTCGCAAAGTTCCTAAAAAAAAGATAGTTTTCTTTTCTTTTCCAATTATCAATATCTACTAACTGTTTCATCTTTAGAATTTGAACTTATCTAAATTTCCCGATAAAAAACTTTAAATACTTTCCAAACAAAATACCCTGATCATTAAACAAGAAATAATTTTGTATTAATAATCAGGGTATCTATTCTCTATGTTTAAATAACTACTTCTCTGTTTTTTCTTCTTTCTCTTCTGAAAAATCGACAAGATCTTTTTCTACAAGTAAGTTATACCAACTGAGCAGTTTTTTTATGTCGGTGGGATATACTCGCTCTCTATCAAAATCGGGCAAAATCTCCGCAAAATATTTTCTTAACACATCCGGATTCGATTTTAAATCTATAGATGACACTGCACCGTTTTCTTTTTCTTTCACTTTAATCAATACCTCCCTTAAAGGTACTTCTCCGCTTTCTGTAAAAATAGCGATGTCTCCTAATGATATAACTTTATCATGAGCGTATGCTGGTGTCCGTTTTCCCGTAACTACAGACTCTACAATCAACATGTTTTTTGCTTGTGACACTAATTTATATAACCCGGGTTTTCCAGATATAGAAAGGATTGCTTTCAACATAATATCGTAATAATTTTAAAGATTAAATCGGCACAAATGTAACATTCAATATTCAATTTATCAATCGTTATACTCTTTTTTGTATCAAAAGATTCTTAACATTCAAGTTTCCCCTTATAATTCAGGCAGTTCAAAATTTGGGGTATCAAAGGTTTTTTATCATCATTTCGAATAACCTGATCTGCTTTTTTACATTTTTCAGTTTCATCTAATTGCACCGATATTCTTTGTCGCACATCTTCTTCACTACAATTATTCCTTGCCATCACACGACAAATACGCATGTCTTCCGGAGCAGTAACTACCCAAACTTCATCAACAGAATTTTCGAATCCCGACTCAAACAGAATTGCAGACTCCATAAAAACAAATGCCGTTTTTTGGCGCATACACCAATATTTAAAATCCTCCCGAACTATCGGATGAACAATCTCATTGATTCTCTGCAATAATAACAGGTCTACAAATATATAACGAGCTAATAAAACTCTATTCAATTCCTGCCCTATATATATATCAGGACCAAACATCCCGATAAGTTTATTTCGTATTTCCGGATGCGTATTCATTAATCTTTTCGCTTCGGAATCACTGTCATATACGGGGAATCCCAATATGCGAAGAAAATGGCTTACCACCGACTTTCCAGTTCCAATTCCACCAGTTATTCCTACCGATTTCATAATACTTTTTCTTCTAAAATATATTCTATGCTGTCAGGCACGACTTGCAAATGCTTAACAAAAGACGGTTGTTTCAAAACTTTTACAGCCAATTTATTTCCTGAGTTATTCTTTATCTGTCTATAATCTACTCCTATTTCTATATCCCCTGCGGTAACTTTTGCAAAATGACTGATAGGAAGCATATAGCTGACTTCTACAGTCGCCGGGAAAAGAAGCATCGTCATATTATCAGGAATATTCTCTATTTTTACTGCAAGCGTCATTTTTTTCATGGTTATCTCTTCAACAGGAACCATAATTTTCACTTTATCCGGAACAATTTTAGCACCTCTTATTTTTTTCAAAGAAAGATCATAAACTGTCGTATCTGACAAATTTCTCAAAGCAAAAGAATCTGTCTCTATCGTTCTAATGGAGTTCAGAATATAAGAAGGGGCATAGACTGTAACTGAGTCTATCCCGGAAGATATTTCTCCATTAATAACACATTGCGGAACTGTTGATACAGAGCCGACCAAACGTAACTTAAACTTCGCTCCTCTATTTTGAGAATAATATAATGTCAAAGAATCCGGAGAAATAGAAACCAAACCCGTAGTATTTTTAAGTTGTTTACGGACCAATGCGCTCAACTTCGCCAATGAAATAGTAAATTGTCCTCGTTTATTCTGATACTGATTAAAATCTATCTCGACAGGAACAAAGCGGTCTATCATATAGTTCATCATCGTTGTCCCGTTATCTCTTATACGAATGTCCAAATATTGAGGATATTCGTTTGTAATCATTACTTTATCCGGGACATTCGTAAAGCGTATAGGAATCTTGAACGATGCCTCTACTTCTTCATTCAATGACTGCAACACCCAAAAAAGAAACGACAAACCCAAAAATAACAAAAAAGTAATAACTTCTTTGCTCCTTTCACTACGAAAAAAAACTTTTGCATTATGCAACCATTTTTTTATTTTGATTTGAATATAGCGTTCTGTAGCTTTTTTCATTTAACCAATAACTCTAATAAAACAAAGATAAAGTTTTTTATTCGAAATAAAATTACAAATAAAAAACTTTATCTTTAATAATCTCTTAAGATAAGATCTTCTACAAAAAGGTAGGCCGATTAAGCTTGGTTTGTAGTCGTCGAATCGGCAGCAGTAGCATAAATAGAAGATTTATCAATACGAATCCGTACATTATCCGCAATCTCAAGAACGATAATATTATCTTTGATTTCCTTAATCTTTCCATAAATTCCTCCGGCGGTAACGACTTTGTCTCCAACGCTCAACGCTTCACGAAACTTACGAATCTCTTTTTGCCTTTTTGTCTGAGGACGAATCATAAAGAAATAAAAAATAGCAACTAAGGCCACCATCATAATTATACTTGACCATCCAGCGCCTTGTCCTTGTTGTTGCAGTAAAATTGTCAATAATGTCATAATTTCAACTTATTTGTTAAACAATTAAAGATACAGTTACAAATACAACTGTTTTATTTAATAACAAAGATATGACAAAAAAGTGAGATTGAGAAAAAAATATAATAGAAGAGCCTATTTAATTTTTAGAAACATTTTTATTGTCGCTTTATCTGAACTAAAATCGATTCAATATTCCCCAAACTATCTTAGGAACTGCCTAAATTTTTCAATAAGGAAATATTATCAGGTCATTTTTGCGTTTTTGGGATCTATAACGATATTGACGGTATCGGTACGGCAATTCAATTCTTAAAATTTAGACTCTGTGTTATGTAAAGAACATATTTTATAACAAATAGAGGCTATACAGAAGTTTCTGTATAGCCTCTATTTGTTATAAAAATCGTGAAGTTTCGAATCTCTCTATACTTTACCGACTAAAGAACCGTCTTTTTTTAACTGAGAAGCAATAGCATCTAAAATTCCATTTATAAAATGTCCACTCTTTATAGTACTATATGCTTTGGCTATTTCTATATATTCATTCAATGTTACTTTGACAGGAATGGTAGGAAATGATTTTATTTCTGCAATGGCAACTAACATAATGACAATATCCATAAATGCCACTCGGTCAATTTCCCAATTCTTCGTATGTTGATCTATCAGAGCCTTATTAACATCGACATTCATGAGTGTTTTTCTAAAAAGCATTTTAGCAAATTCGGCATCCTCATCATCCTTAAACATCGGCAAAAGCTCCTGTTCCGCACCTTTACTTTGGTCGAACCGTTTAATCGTTTTCAATACGAAAGTAGAAATCGTTTCCAAATCATCATTCCAATAAAGACTTTGCGCTTCTAAAATTTCCGACAGATCTTCATTTTCAACAATGATGTGTTTGAATGCCTTTTTCCAGAAATCCTGATCAACAGCATACGAATCTTCTTCTGAAGTTAAATATGTTTTATAAAGGTCAGATGCCAATAAGCGATCTAACAAAATACGAATAAAATCCGGTTCATTCACCCAAGAAACAGATTGACGATCGACATACTCCTTTAACATCTTGTTTTCCCGCAATTGCGCAATAAAACGATTATTTATTAAACGTGTATCCGGATTCTTATCTGCTGCAGTCGCCGTATATTTAAAACGGGCATTCTCTATACGTTTATTTTGAGCATCTGTTAATTCGATCATCAAAAGTAACAAACGGTGATACAACTCATAAGCTTTTTCCAAACTGAAAAATAATTCTTTCTCTGAAGTATCTATACTCTTATCTTTATTTACCAAATAAGAGTATACTATTTGTACAACTTTGATTCGGATTAAAATTCGATTCACCATTTTTTAAAGATCCTTTTTGTATTATGCGGCTGCAAAGGTATTACTTTTTTTATTGTACTCCGTCTTAAATGCCTATTTTTTTCTCAAAAATCAACACAAGAAAAAACGAACTTCATTATATTTCTAAAATGTTATCTCAAAATATTTGTTTCTTCAAAATAAAATAGCATATTTGCATTTGAATACATAATTAATAAAATATTTCATCACACACAAGAACATTACTTAATATGGAAAATCTGAAAAAGGAAGACACACTCAATAAGAAGGAGAATGATATAGTATTTACAAAAACACTGAAAGCCGGAAAAAGAATTTACTATTTAGATGTTAAGAAGAACAAAAAAGATGAATTTTTTCTAGCTATTACAGAAAGTAAAAAAATTATTTCCGGTGAAGACTGTAATCCCATAGTCCAGTTTGAAAAACATAAAATCTTTTTATATCAAGAAGATTTCGACAAATTCACATCAGGACTTAATGAGGTAATGACATATATCAAAGATAACTCTCCAGAAAAAGATTCAGAAGAAAAAATAGAAAGTCTTTAGTCCAATCTACAAAAGAAGAATTTTCTCTTAAAATTTTTTTATGGGGAAAAAATCTTTTCAATTTACAGATTTCAAGATATAAAAAATTCTACTTTATACGAATATACTCAAGTAAAAAATTTTATTTGAGTATATTTTATCTTTATATTTCTACCTCACAAAGCCAATAACAAAACAACGTTATGTATATTACAAATTAAGTTCCTTTCTTAAATATTGCGTTGTATAAGTATCTTCCGTTTTACATATTTCTTCCGGTGTACCGGTAGCAAGAACTTGTCCTCCTCCTTGTCCACCTTCAGGTCCCATATCTATAATGTAATCGGCAGACTTTATAACATCCAAATTATGTTCTATTACCAAAACCGTATTTCCTTTATCTACTAAACGATTGAGGACATTCAACAAAACTCGAATATCTTCAAAATGTAAACCTGTGGTCGGTTCGTCCAATACATAAAGAGTTTTTCCTGTATCTTTTTTAGATAATTCGGTAGCTAACTTCACACGCTGACTCTCTCCACCCGATAACGTAGTGGACGGTTGCCCTAATTTAATATAGCCTAACCCGACATCTTGGAGGACTTTTATTTTATTTAAAATTGCCGGGATATTTTCAAAAAATTCAACGGCCTGATTAATCGTCATATCAAGAACGTCTGCAATAGATTTTCCTTTGAAACGGACTTCTAACGTTTCTCTATTATATCGTTTTCCATGACATTCCTCACAAGGGACTAATACATCCGGTAAAAAATTCATCTCAATAGTCTTATAACCGTTTCCTCCACACACTTCGCATCGTCCTCCGGCAACATTAAAAGAAAATCTCCCCGGTTTATATCCTCGTATTTTGGCTTCCGGAAGATCAACAAAAACATTCCGTATATCAGAAAACACCCCCGTATAAGTTGCCGGATTCGAACGAGGCGTACGGCCTAATGGAGACTGATCAACGTTTACGATTTTATCAATATATTCTAACCCTTCTATATTCACATAAGGAAGAGGTTCTCGTTGTGCCCGATAAAAAAGATGACTAATTATCGGTTGCAATGTGCCATTAATCAAACTCGATTTTCCACTACCGGAAACTCCCGTTACACAAATAAATTTTCCTAATGGAAATTCAACGGTCAGATTTTTCAGGTTATTTCCTGTCGCACCTTGTAAAACGATAGATTTTCCATTCCCTTTTCTCCTCGTTTTGGGTATCGGGATTTCCATATTACCATTCAGATATGCCGCCGTCAACGTTTTTGTCTTCAACATTTCTTTCGGAGTTCCTGCAAAAACCACTTCCCCACCAAGACGGCCGGCTCTGGGTCCCATATCTATGACATAATCTGCCTCCAGCATCATTTCCTTATCATGTTCAACAACGATAATAGAATTTCCGGCATCCCGAAGCTGTTTCAACGAACGTATCAAACGAGTATTATCTCTCTGATGTAATCCGATACTCGGTTCGTCCAAAATATAAAGGACATTGACCAACTGAGACCCTATTTGTGTAGCCAAACGTATGCGTTGGCTTTCTCCTCCGGAAAGAGTTGCCGAAGCTCGATTCAAATTCAGATACTCCAATCCGACATCTACCAAAAAATGCAGTCTGGAGCGTATTTCTTTTAAAATTTCTTTCGCAATCGCAGCCTGCTTTGAGGACATTTGCATTTCTATCCCGTCTAACCAACAAGAAAGCTCAGAAATATCCATCTCCGCCAATTCAGCAATATTTTTTCCTTGAATACGATAATGCAAAGCCTCCTCATTTAACCTGTGACCGTTACATTGAGGACAAATAACTGTTTTTACAAACTGGCCGGCCCATTTCTGAGCCTGAGCTGTAGCCTCATTCTGCTGTTGCATCTCGATATACTTTATCAGACCATCGAAGGTGAGAAAATAATTAGAATTTCCCAGTGATTGGTTTTTGATATTCAACCGTTCATCCGTTCCGTTCAGGATATCATCCAAAGCCTCCTCCGGAACATCTTTCAGAGGGGTCTTCAGTGTAACTCCATACTTATCGCAAATAGCCTCTATCTGCCAGAATAAAAGGGTATTTTTATATTTTCCTAACGGAACAATCCCTCCTTGATATATCGACTGATTCGGGTCAGGAATTATCTTGCTTTTATCTATAACATTGACATACCCCAATCCTTTGCATCTGGGACATGCACCTTGCGGAGAATTAAATGAAAAATTATGCGGAGCTGGTTCACTATACGAAAGACTGGTTTTCGGATCCATCAACATACGGCTATAATGACGTACCTCTCCAGTCTCCGCATCCAAAATCATTATCAATCCATCGCCCTGTTTCATGGCGGTTTGTACGCTTTCTTTCAGGCGTCGTTCGTCTTTTTCCGAAACGATCAATTTATCTACCACCAGCTCTACACTATGGTTTTTATAACGATCCAGCTTCATTCCGCGTAAAATTTCGCGTAATTCTCCGTCGACACGAACTGTCAAATATCCTTTTTTACGAACCTGTTCAAAAAGTTCTTTATAATGACCTTTACGATTTCTCACCAATGGCGCTAAAACATAAGTTTTCCGTCCTTTATATCTATCAAGAATCAAAGCTAAAATCTGCTCTTCGGTATATTTGACCATCTTTTCTCCTGAGATATAAGAGTAAGCCTCTCCTGCCCGAGCGTATAAAAGCCTTAAAAAATCATAGATCTCCGTTGTTGTTCCTACCGTAGAGCGAGGATTTTTATTCGTTGTTTTCTGTTCTATGGATATCACCGGACTCAATCCGGTTATTTTATCGACATCCGGGCGTTCCATATTCCCCAAAAAATTACGGGCATAAGCCGAAAACGTCTCAATATAACGACGTTGGCCTTCGGCAAATATAGTATCAAATGCCAATGAAGATTTCCCACTTCCGCTTAATCCGGTAATGATAGTAAAACTGTTACGAGGTATTTCAACATCTATATTCTTAAGATTGTGTACCCGAGCCCCGAGCACTTCTATTTTATCGTCTTTCTTTATCATTTTTTACTACAAATCATTTAAAATCAGCAAATGAAATAGCCTGATAACATCAGTCTATTGTCCATTTTTTATTATATACCGGTATCTGACGTGTACTATAATACAGATCTTTCTTTTCCGGAATCAGTATTTTATATGTTTTCCCGTTTTTATTCGGAAGGCTGCGATCTCTCAACCATGAATTAAATTCTTTTAATTGAGCATAGGTAATACCATGATTTTTTGCAAATACGGTAAGATCTTCGATCGGTGTATTTACCATTATTTCTTGTACACGTACCGGATGATACAGCTGATGTTTTCTTACAGCAAATCCAAAACGATACGGGTCTTTGAGAATTTCTTTCAATACCAACGCCCGAAAAACGTATCTGGAGGTTTCTTCATTTAACCAAAGATCAAATGAAGAATCATGTTGTTGCTTTGCCAGTTCTTTCGAAATTCTCCCCATTCCTGCATTATAAGAAGCCGCAACAGTAGTCCAACTACCATATTTGGCATAAGCCGATTTCAGATAACGACAAGCCGCCTCTGTCGACTTTTCGATATTAAACCGTTCATCGACATAATCGTTCACCTCGAGTCCTGCTTCTTTTGCTGTAGAAGGTAACAGTTGCCACAGTCCCGCAGCTTTTGCAGGAGAAACTGCACGAGGATTTAAATAACTCTCAATAGCTGCTAAATAAATGAAATCTTCAGGAATACCGTTCTTTTTAAGAATTGGTTCGATAAGGGGAAAATAACGATTAGCCCGTTTTAAAATCAAGAGTGTATTCGAATGCATATAACAAAAACTTGTCAGCTCCCGATCATACCGTTCTCTCATATCGAATCTGTCCAAATCAACTCTCTCGCCTCCCCACTCTACTTTTGCAGGAAAATCCGGTATAATATTAACGATAAGAGATGATGTAAGCAGATTTTTTTGCGGAGTTTTAAAAGAAACGATTGATAATATCGTCAATAGTGGCATAATCGCAACTATCGATATGTAAATATACTTTTTTTTCATTTTTTTACCCAATATATCCGGTTCTAAAAACCTATTTAAATTTTTCGATGAGGAAAGAAACAGACTCTAATTACGAGGTCTTAAAATATTTATATTTCCTTTTAATTTATAATTCTGGTTATCAGCTCCTTTTGCTTCTATAATATAATAGTAAACTCCGGGTGGGACTAATTTCCCTTTATACTTTCCATCCCAACCTTGTGCCGGGTCACTAAAACGGAAAATTTCAACTCCCCATCGATTAAATATCCAACACTTAAACTGAACTATCGATTTATAGGCGACTTTCCACTCGTCATTCACACCGGGACTTGTTCCGGGAGAAAAAATATTCGGAGCTTCAAGGCGAGACTCGCCTACCGTTATAGTAAAAGAGGTATCTCTGCTGCAATATGAATTGGTCGCTTTAAGCCGGACATAAGTCGTTCCCTCGTCCTTGAACGTGTATCGCAATATTTTATCCGGATATATAGCATCTACAATAGGATCATCCACCTCACTCGGATTCTCCTGCATAAACTCCCATGCATAATAATTATCTCCGCTTACATAAGCTTTAAATTCCATTTCTACAGGAGCTGAACCACCGAAAGATCCATCTTCCGGAGCTGTATTCCATTCATTTTTTGCATCTCTTAATTGTTGAGAAACTACAGCTTTCATTAAAATTGCCCAAGGTTCATATTCATCAGATGTCGAAAACGTTTTTATAGCACCGTTCCAACCTTTATACGGAATAGAATCGATCACTGTAAACAGCGTTTTTTCATACGGTGCTGGAGCATACAAACTGACGGTTTCCCCACTCTTTGAAACAAGACCTTGTACCGTATCTTCTACCATTTTCAAATCTTTCAATGTGTCATCCCATTTCCAAGTTTTATAAGCGACTGCACGATTTACTCCCTTCCATTTCCCATTGACTGTATAATAGGCAATATCAAGACCCGTTCCGGCCAAACGAACATCTTCACACTGATTAGCGTACTCCTCATCCGCATACAAAGAAGATACTTCTTTATAAGTCGATAGCCAAAGATAAATAGAAGCATCTCCTTGTTCGATGACATACCCATAATCTTTCTCTGCAGATGAATACGTCAAAGAATTTCCGTTAGAAATAGGAGTTTTATTATTTACCCCCGTACGATCAAATCTATACCAATTGACAGGTGATCCCGATGTAGAATTAAACCGAATCGTAGCCTGTGACGATGAAGGGATTACAAAAACATAATCTAACCCTGTCTCCGATTTATTTACTCCTGTCCAACGATAAGCTCCGTCAACTTCTACAGTTTGCGCATATAAAAGAGATACGAAGAATATATATAACGATAAAATACAGAATCTTTTCATCTCCAACTCTCCATAATAGTTAATCGTCAAAGATACGGCATTTCAAAGAAAGAAATAAATAAAAAATCAAAAAAGGATTTTACAAGCCTGTTCAAATTTTCCGGTAAAAGGGTCTCTCTGCCTCTTTAAGTTCATTATTCTATTTTTGCATGTCACAATAGATGAAATCAAAAAAATATCCTCAAAATAGCTGTCAAAAATATCTGAACAAAACTTAAACAGACTCTCATAATCATGAAGTTTTTCTAAGACATTGCCACAACAAGGAAAATTTTATACCTTTGTTTTTCATATATCATATACGGATAACAATAAAAACAAATAAGCTGATCGCATGATTCTAAAAAAAATATCTTTCTTACTTTTCATTTTTTTTATCGGATATTTATCATTGCATGCCGATAATTTCCCGCAAAAATCGATAGACGGTAAAGGGTTTTACTTATATAAAGTAAATCGTGCAGAAGGATTTTATTCTATTTGCAAAAAATTCGATGTCTCTAAAGAGGAAATCATACAATTCAATCCGTCGGCTAAATACGGATTAAAAAGCGGGCAAGAATTACTGATTCCGATTAAAGGTGTAAAAGTTGCTATTCAAGAAACAGAATCGCCATATTTCGTTCATACCGTATCTGCAGGAGAAACGCTATATGCAATATCCCGCATGTACCATATCAGTACAGACTCCATAGTAGCTTTAAACCCGGGATCGGAAAAGGGAATACAAATAGGAACAAAATTAAAGATTCCTCAAATTAACTCGAATACATCGTCCGATTCTTCAATATCCAATAATACTCGAAACCAATATATTTTCCACACGATTGCTCCTAAAGAGACATTATTTTCCGTTTCCCGAAAATATGGCATTTCCGTAGAATCCGTATTAAAACAAAATCCCGGGCTATCACCTTCGAACTTCTCAATCGGGAAAGTTATACGAATTATCCCTGAACAAAATAATGAAAGAGTTCAAAAAAACAATGGTCCTAAAACTTTTTTATACACAGTAAAGAAAAAAGAGACTTTGTACAGTATCGCTCAACAATTCGACATTACAATAGACGATATCAGGGCTTGTAATCCGGGAATCGGAGAGCTCAAAAAAAACGATACGATAAATATTCCGGTAAAAGAATCTCCGACCGATATTTCTCAAGCCTTAACTCACGAAGATATTAATCAAATATACAATGATCTTTATTCAATAGAAAAAGACGGAAAAATCAACGTTGCCGTCTTACTTCCTTTTATGCTTTCCCAAAAAGAAGATGCCAGATCGGCTCTTTATCTTGAATATTATCAGGGATTTCTTTTGGCTGTGGACAGCTTGAAAAAACGGGGAACATCTATTAATGTATATGCTTATGACACAGAAGGGAAAAGTTCTACCCTCGACAATATCCTGTCAAAACCCGAAATGAAATCGATTGATTTGATTATCGGCCCTGCCGATAATAACCTGATACAGAAAACAGCAGAATTTGCACTCAAAAACGAGATCAACATGGTAAATGCATTTTCTCTGAAAAATGACGAAGCAAACCACAACGCCCATGTTTTACAAACAAATATACCGCACTCCTATCTATATGCTGAGGCTGCAACCGAATTGGTACGTCAATTCGGAAACAAGCAAGTCATATTTTTACTTGACGATAACAATGCGGATGAAAAGAAAGATTTCATCAACTCTGTAAAAGCGGAATTGCGACATAAAAATATTCAATTCAAAGATCTTCATATTGCTTCAGATCCTGAACTTACAATGCTGAACAGCTCCTTACCGGAAAACTCCGATATTCTTATTATCAGCAATTCTTCTACAAAAAATTCTGTCGGTAAAATCATTGCACCATTGACCAAGTTGAAAGATGATCGTGCCGATCTTTCTATTACGTTGTTCGGATATCCCGAATGGCAGACATATACAAAAGAGTATCTGAATAATTTTCATAAACTAAATACGGTTATATTTACTCGATTTTACACAAATCCGACAGATTATGACTGGAAAGAATTCCAAAAGAAATTTTATTTCTGGTATAACAAAGATATGATCAATGCCAACCCCAAATACGGATTATTAGGATTTGATACGGGTATGTATTTTTTGAGTGTATTAAAACAATACGGAAAAAATTTTGAAAACCATCTTAACCAAGTAGAGTCTTCAAGTATACAAACCGACTTTAAATTCCAGAGAATCAATAATTGGAGCGGATTTATAAACAAAAGTTTCTATTTTGTCTACTTTAAGCCTTCATATATTATTGAGAAACGGGTAATAAGATAAAAGCATGAAAAAGATCATCATAAGCAGTTGTATTTTGCTTTTCTGTATCGCCACGATTTCGGCACAAAGGAATTACAAACGTGAATTTGCTGTCGGTGCGAAATTCGGAACTACTTTTTCACGAGTAACTCTCCGTCCGAGTGTGCGACAAAATTATGAAATGGGCTATATGGGAGGAATATCCGCACGATATATCGAAGAAAAATACTTCGGTTTTATTGTCGAATTAAATTTTACTCAGCATGGATGGAAAGAGAATTTCAGCGATGAAGGAGATTATAGTTATAGCCGAAAACTAAATTATATCGAACTGCCATTCATGACTCATATCTTTTTTGGAAACAAAGTTTTTCGCGGATTTGTAAACTTAGGACCGCAAGTAGGTTTTCTTATATCGGATAAAGAAATAAGCAGTTTCAATTTGAAAGAACTTCCACAATTTTCTCAAACATGGGAATCTACACAATACAACATGCCCATTGCACATAAATTTGATTACGGCATTTGCGGAGGAGCAGGAATCGAGATCAAAGCCAAGAAAAACAGTTTTATCCTCGAAGGGCGATACTATTTCGGGTTAGGAGACTTTTTCAAAAATCGTAAAGTCGATTATTTCTCGGCATCATCTAATCAAACTATTTCCGTTGCATTGTCCTATATGTTCAACCTGAAATAACAACCGTTGTCTTTCGTTTCTAATGAAAAGTATCATCATAAATAACCAGTCTCACGTATCCTATTCTGAATTTAAGAGCTTATATTCAAGCAGTTTTCCAATTTTCGAACAGAGAACTGAAGAACAACAAAAGATCGCTTTTTTACATCCTCAATACCATCTAATTGCTTACGCCGAAGGAAACAAATTTATCGGCTTCATTTCTTACTGGGAATTTCCTGCCTACATATACATCGAACATTTTGCCGTGAACCAATCATTAAGAGGGAACGGTATAGGCAGCAACCTTTTAAACAAGTTTATTGGGGAACATTCCAAAATCATCATACTGGAAATCGATCCCATCACAGACAAGATTTCTACTGCACGATTAAGATTTTATCAAAAATGCGGATTCTTCACCAATGATTACCATCATATTCACCCGGCATACAGAAAAGAATTTGAAGGACATTCTTTAATAGTCTTATCGACAAAAAGAAAGATAACAAAAACCGAATACGATTTATTTCACAATGATCTGAAAACTGTAATAATGAAATAGAAGTTATTTTGAGGGATAAAAGTAAAACCGATCATTACAAAATGGGATATAATACCGATCATCTATTTGAATAATAAAAATAAATACAAGAAGGTGTCTAAAAAGGATGCCTTCTTTTTTTTGTCATGCCGCCCTTTTATT
>NZ_CEVCIF010000046.1:0-31432 GCF_982245605.1 Coprobacter fastidiosus
TTAGACATAACAAAACCCCGAAAGTTTTTTGTCCAACTTTTGGGGTTCATGTCATTTAATGTCCGGACTCTTTTTATAAATCGTTTAAGAATTATTCTTCTACTTGAAATTTTCGGCTGACTTTCAGTAAATTGCTGGTGTAAGCTACGACATTTTGAGCTTCTTGTATCATTGTAAGATATACCATGCTCACCTTCAGACTTCCGGTTTGTCCTTGTATCCGTTTCAGCTCGGCACGTTTTAATTGGGCAAGACTGTTGATCAGATGATTTGCAGTAGATATGGCCTCTTCAAAATTTGTGTAATCATTTTGAAGAATAATATTCCGTGCTTGTTCCAGAAAATCGGTAATACCTTCTGAAATGTGTTTGAATTCTTCTTTTTGAGCTTCCTGCAAAGGGTTGAAGTTATTGTCTGTATGTTCTAGACAAGGTTCGCATATACGTCCTATGCTATATATGACTTCACTGATAAAATCATTTCCTTGATAATAATACAATCCTTTCTCAATAGCGGTATTATTATCGAGATGAGCAACTCCTAACGTACCTATACGTTTTACTTTTTTGATATGGTCTTTTTCATCGTCGATAAGATTCATTGCCTTGCGTAATCCTCGGTAACTTTCGGACATAAACGAGTTGACTGTTTTGTCAAAAGTTTGTGAGGCAACTTCCAGTATAGCTCCAAGTTCATCTCTGGTATGTTTTCGGAGTAAGGATAGGGCTTCTTGTGTATCGTGACTGCTCATCAATTTTTGTACGGTCGGATCTCCTTTCTGTTTTGTAAGAGCTTTTTTATAGACTAATTGGCTACGAATAAGACTGAATATAGCCAACCCGATAAAAGCTATGATAGCGATTGTTCCTCCAAAATGTATAATAGTAGTAACAAAGAAGCAGATAAAAAATGCTGCTCCGGCAGTAATAAACCAACCGCCTATTACAGATAATACTCCGGTAATACGATATACTGCACTTTCGCGGCTCCAGGCTCTGTCTGCGAGAGAACTACCCATAGCTACCATAAATGCTACATAGGTAGTGGAGAGTGGCAATTTAAGAGCTGTTCCCATTGCAATCAAGAACCCGGCCAATACTAAATTTACAGAGGCCCTTATTAAGTCGAATGCTGCCCCTTCTGCTAAAATCGCATCATCTGTATTGAATCGTGCATCTATCCATCGTTTTATTTTGTCCGGAACGATATTGGACAAGCTGGAGTTGACAGAACTTGATAACCGAACAATAACTCGAGCAACGGGTGAAGTTCCGAAAGCTTCTTCTCCTTCTTCCTGACGTGAGAGATCTACTGAAGTTTTTACTACATTATGAGCTTTTTTTGAAGTAAATAATGCTATAACCATTACAAGTCCGGCAGATACAAGAAAGTACCATGGAGTGTGTGCCGATCCCATAAGAGAAGTCATTAGATATGTATCGGGATCAGCCCCTGGTTGAGAGCTGAGATCGATAAATGATGAATAGCCGGCAAGAGGAACTCCGATAAAGTTTACCAAATCGTTTCCGGCAAATGCTAAAGCTAATGCAAATGTTCCTACCAGAACAATGACTTTAAATACATTAATATGTATCCATTGAAATATTTGCATCAATATGGTAGAGCCGATAAAACAATAAAGAATCAGAGATCCTGTATTTTCTTTTATCCATAGTTTGTTTTCTGGGGTCATAAACGATGATTCTTTTAGCCCGCTGATCAGTACGAAATAGATGATTGTCGTTATTGCTATTCCACCGAAGATTGCAGCGAAATATTTCATCTGTTTTTTATAATTGAATGTAAATATGAGGCGGGCGATATATTGTACCACAGTACCGAAAAAGAAAGCAATAGCTACGGAGACGAAAATAGCCAGAATCACGGATAAAGCTTTGTCTGTATTCAGTAATTGTCCGAATTCTAAGGAATGGTCACCGGCGATTTTTATGATAGATAATGCAAATGTTCCGCCTAAAAGTTCAAATACCAAAGAGACTGTAGTGGATGTCGGCATTCCCAAAGAATTGAACATGTCGAGAAGTACGACATCTGTAAGCATGACGGCAATGAGAATGCACATAATCTCGGTAAAATAGAAATGTTCCGGTTGGTAAATTCCGTGACGTGCTATATCCATCATTCCATTGGAGAGAGAGGCTCCGATAAAAATCCCGATCGCAGCAATACACATGATTGCTTTGAATGGTGCGGCTTTTGCCCCGATTGCCGAATTTAGAAAGTTGACGGCATCGTTACTTACTCCGACTACTAAGTCGAATATAGCTAATATAAAAAGAAAAATAACGATTCCTAAGTAGAATGTTTCCATATAAGTTCCTTTTTGTACTTTTAACGGACGCAAAGGAATGAAAAAGATGTTACAATAAAGTTACAAAATGGGAAATGTTAACTTTTTTGAGGATTATCTTTGTTTGAATGATGAATTATGGATGATTATGGCTTTTCAGATTTTAAAAGAGTTTTAGACCATTCCTCTTCGTTAAAACCTATAAGGACTGTATTCTCGGATATTAGAACCGGACGTTTGACCAACATTCCTTCGGAAGCAAGTATTCGTAACAGTTCTTCTTGCTGCGTATTTTTAATTTTGTCTTTAAGATTCAGTTCTTTATAGCGTAATCCGTTTGTATTGAAGAATTTTTGTATCGGCTTCCCGCTTTTCTCAATCCATACCGATAGTTCTTGTTGTGTTGGATTGTCAGAAACAATGTCACGAATTATTACATCTATATGGTTGCTTTTCAACCATTGAGCAGCTTTTTTGCATGTCCCGCATTTAGGATATTGTATAAAAAGAGGTTTCATAATTCTTTATAATTAAAAATTGGTATAAGAGCCTGTTGAAATTTTTGAATGAGATTCAAATCGTCTTTTCTAAAGCAAATTTACTGAAATATTTTAAGTGGATATGGTAATAGGGAATGTTTTTTCTGTTTAGAAAAGTCTGTAAATAGAGTTTGGGTTAGATTTGTTTTTATCATGAAAGCTTGTGCTTTTTGGTAATTAATATTTACATTCTACATCCGCAAAAATAAGCAATTGTAAAAAGTTAATTTTGTGAATACACATATCAGAAAGAGAGAATAACTGATATAGAAAGTTACTGTCTTTGGCACGTATGGGATGGTGGGAAGCTGATTTAAAAATAGGTCGTATCGTTATTCTGATTTTTTGATAAATTTATTAAACCTTCAATCTGATAATTGAAGCTAGATGAGAAAAGAAAATTATAGAAAAAAGTATATGTCCTGGAAACTAACGATAATTTCCGGAATATTTTGTTTGGTAAATCCCTTGGTTTCTTTTTGACAAAACTTTTATTTTTTTGCCCATTCTAAAATTATCGGGCTATTAATTGTTACTCCGAATTGTTCGGCTTTAAGTAAAATATTTCGTGCAAGTTCCGCTTTTTCCGTGTCGGGAGCATATCTAAAATAAGCTTCAGCTGCTCTTACGTGAGCAGCATCGGGCATAGGGAAAGCTCGTTGTTGCGGAAGGCCGAACTCTGAATTGTTGAGTTCCCTTCGTTCGGTAGTATCGAGTTTGTCAGATGCAGTCATTTTTTATTATTTGTTTTGTTCTACCTTCAATTAAAAACTCTGTTTTTTCTTTAGCTTCTTCCGGAGTCAAGAATCCCGGGATAAAGAGCGGTTTCCCGGTTAGGGGGATGAACATGGTTGTCGGAGATGTTTGAATATCGTATATTTGTGCTATTTGAGGGTCTCGGTTGATCAATACTTGATAGAAATTAACTTGAGGAAATAGTTTTTTTAAAGGATCGTAAACGTCCCGAATACCTTTTTCGTATAGATGAACCGAGTCGTGGAAAACAATGACGGCAGGATTTATACCTCTGTATATCCATTCTGAGCCGTGAGTAAAATCAGCTATTTCTTTTATAAAACGAGCTTTCGATAAATGTTCTAACATATTTGTTGAGTTCTAAGTTTATAGGGGTAGAACACTTGTAGCATCCTGAAAGATTTTTATTTCTCTTTTTTTTAACGT
This sequence comes from Coprobacter fastidiosus, assembly GCF_982245605.1. NCBI lineage: Bacteria > Pseudomonadati > Bacteroidota > Bacteroidia > Bacteroidales > Barnesiellaceae > Coprobacter > Coprobacter fastidiosus. The sequence continues at coordinate 4,033 of NZ_CEVCIF010000046.1, forward strand.
ATCATTCAGAAATATGTGTATATATATTTATATTTGTAGCGAATTCTGTATCCTAAATTCCCGAATTTATTATGCAAAATCTGATCAGAAAGTTCAGTATATTTATTCGTAAGCCTTTTTTTAGTGATTACCGGACAGTTTTCGGATTGTGGATGCTGTTGGCGGTGATAGCATGGGTGATGAAATATTTTCATCATTCATACAATAATTTTATGATTTTCCGGCAAACATTTTGGCACGCTCTTTCACGTTTGTCTTTGTATGCAGAATATCCTGCTGAGTATTTCGACCACAATCATTATGGTCCTTTTTTTACATTATTTGTCGCTCCGTTCGCATTTACACCGGTATGGTTAGGCTTACTCAGTTGGCTGTTGTTTTTGTCGTTTTCGTTATACGTTGCGACTCGTACTTTACCGCTTGAAAAGAAAAAATTGATATTTATATATTGGTTTTGTGCTCATGAACTGTTGACGGCATTGTTCATGTCTCAGTTTAATATCGGTATTGCCGCTATTATTATATTATCGTTCACGTTGATAGAGAAAGAAAAAGATATTTGGGCGACTTTGCTTATCGTTATCGGATTATTCATAAAGTTGTACGGAGTTGTCGGGTTGGCGTTTTTCTTTTTCTCCCGTCATAAATTCAAGTTTATCATATCTTTTATCGGTTGGTCCGTTTTTCTTTTGATATTGCCGATGTGGGTATGGGGCACTGATTATGTATTGAATCAATATGTAGAATGGTTTGTCAGATTATCAGCTAAAAATCAAGATAATCAGTTCGCTTTGATGCAAAATATATCGTTATTGGGAATGATTCGAAAAATATCCGGTATAGCGACATATTCCGATTTATATCCGATATGTGCAGGTTTGGTATTGTTCGGATTACCTTATTTGCGGATAAAACAGTATATAAATCCGGCTTTTCGATTGACTTTATTGGCATCAGTTCTGATGTTTGTTGTTCTTTTTAGCACGGGTAGCGAGTCTAGTACTTATATTATAGCGTTTATGGGGGTAGCTATTTGGTATGTAGCAGCGCCTTGGAAGAGAAGTCGAACAGATGTTGTCTTGATGGTTTTTGCATTTATTCTGACCAGTATGTCTCCTTCAGATCTTTTTCCGGCTTATTTACGCAAACATTATATAACGCCTTATGCGTTAAAAGCATTACCTTGTGTTGTAATCTGGCTCAAATTGGTATATGAAATGTGCTTTAAAGATTATGCCTTGCCTAATTATAAAATAATGAATATGGTTAAAGAGTAAAAATTATTCAGATTACCGTTCAAATATTCTCAACCGTTAAAAGTAACCATGAACACTCCTATTCTTAAACCCTCTGAGCGATTGAAAGTAGTAGATTCTCTGCGGGGATTTGCATTGTTGGCAATTGTATTGTTACATAATCTGGAACATTATAATTTATATTTTATTCCAGATTTTTATCCCGAATGGTTGCAATCTATAGATAAGTTTTTCTGGGATATGATTTTTTTCTTGTTTGCGGGGAAGGCATATGCTACATTTTCGTTATTATTCGGTTTTAGTTTCTATATTCAGTTTAGTAACGCCCGGAAAAAAGGAATTGATTTTCGGGGGCGTTTTGCATGGAGAATGTTCCTTTTATTCTTGTTTTCACAATTTCATGCATTGTTTTATAATGGCGATATTCTTTTGCTTTATGCAGTAGTCGGTCTTGTATTGATACCTGTGTGTAAATTGAGCGATAAGAATGTTTTAGTTATTGCGGTATTTCTTCTTTTACAACCTTATGAGTGGGGACGTTTGTTGTATGCCGCATTTAATCCTGATTATGCAATTACGAATAGATATGTTCCTTATGCTATCTTATCGGGACAAGTTACAAGTCAGGGAACTTTTTGGGAAGTCCTTTGTTCGAATATCTGGACAGGACAACTGTACAGTAATATCTGGCAGGTAGAAGCCGGTCGATTGTTCCAAACTGCAGGATTATTCATGCTCGGGATGCTGTTGGGGCGCAGACGATATTTCGAGAAAAGCGATGTTTCTTGTCGTGTATGGCATCGGATTTTGAAGTCGGGAATTGTTATGTTTATTCCATTATATTGTCTAAGAATTTTTGTTCCGGATTATATAGAGAATTCTTCAGGGAAGATTCCTTATACTATTATAATTCAGTCTTTGTCAAATTTCGTTTTTATGGCAATTCTTATATCGGCATTTACATTGTTATGGTTTAAGAAAGAATCGGGCTATAAATGGCAAAATTTTATAATACCCTATGGCCGAATGAGCCTGACAAATTATATTACGCAGTCTATTATTGGGGTAGCGATTTATTATGGTTATGGATTATGTTTGTATAGAAGTACTGGAGCTGTTGCAACATTATTGATAGGTGCCGCTATTTTTATATTTCAATTATTGTTTAGTCGTTGGTGGTTGAGTAAGCATAAACAAGGTCCGTTTGAGTATTTGTGGCGTAAAGCGACTTGGATGGGATATAAACGAATTTAGGGTTAATAAAGTGTATATAATGAAATGATATATTCAATGTCCTTTGTGATATTTTATGTTAAAGAATAAGGAGGTAGTATAAATAGTTGTCTTTACCGACTATTTATAATAAAAATATGCTTCTTCTTTCAAAATAAATGCCGTTCTTTGATGCATCAATGAAATAAGTTTATTTTAATCTTCATTTTCTGAGTGAGTTCTCGTTATACTCTATATGTTGAGCTTTTCTGGCAAACGCAGGCTACATAAACTTTTCTTGTTTTAGACACAGTATTATCAAAAGAAAGTATTTATTATGAAATCTTTTTATATGGGAAATCTAAAGATAGATTTACCTGTAATTCAAGGGGGTATGGGAGTTGGGATTTCCTTATCCGGTTTAGCCTCAGCAGTAGCTAATGAAGGCGGAGTAGGCGTAATCTCTTGTGCCGGACTCGGTTTGTTATATCCTAAGTTGTCGACTGATTATCTGAAAAACAGTATTTTCGGGTTGAGAGAAGAGCTTCGTAAGGCTAAGGAAAAGACTAATGGAGTAATAGGTGTCAATATTATGGTGGCATTAAGTAATTTTTCGGATATGGTGAAGACTTCTATTTCCGAAAAGGCTGACATCATATTTTCCGGTGCTGGTTTACCGTTGGATTTACCTTCTTATTTGGAAAAAGAAAGTAAAACAAAATTAGTACCTATCGTTTCTTCGTCACGAGCTGCGAAACTGATTTGTGAGAAATGGAAAAATAATTATGATTATCTTCCGGATGCAATTGTTGTAGAAGGACCTAAAGCCGGAGGTCATTTGGGATACAAGAACGATCAAATTGAAAATGAGCATTTTTCATTGGAACATATTGTCCCGGAAGTTATCGAGGTGATAAAAGTCTATGAAAAATCTGGACACTGTAAAATTCCGGTTATTGCAGCCGGAGGGCTTTACACGGGAGAGGATATTTATCGTCTTATGCAGTTGGGTGCTACCGGAGTTCAGTTGGGAAGTAAATTCGTGACGACAGAAGAGTGCGATGCTTCTCCGATTTTCAAACAAGTATATATCGATGCCGGACAAAGTGATATTGAAATTATTGCCAGTCCGGTAGGAATGCCGGGGCGTGCTATATCGGGAGAGTTCATTCGGAAAATAAAATCAGGAAGTGAAAAACCTCGACGTTGTGCGTTTCATTGTATCAAAACATGTGACTATACCAAAAGTCCTTATTGTATAATAAAAGCGCTTTATAATGCAGCAAAGGGGAATATGCAAAAAGGATATGCTTTTGCTGGGGCAAACGCATTTCTGTCGCAGAAGATTGTGAGTGTACGAGAAACCATCGAGACCCTTAAAAAAGAATTCAGGCGTGCAGAAGAGGCGACTAAATAAAGAAATTTTCTGACATGTAAAATTTTTGTGACCGTTCAGGGTAATATTGATATATTATTTTTGAACGGTTTTTTGTAAAATGAGGTAGATGGTTGTACGGGAAAATCCTAATAAAATGTTAAACGGATTCTAAATTTTTATTCAGATAATTACTAAAGAACATATCCTTTCTCGAAAAATTATTATCTTTGGAAATATTAAAAGGTGTCATGTAAATAGAATTTCCGGTAAATGAGAAACACAGCATTTAAAATAGCATAAAGTTAAAAGTGTAACTTTACCAGAAAATAAAATTATTATAATATTTTGATCGAACATTTCTCACAATAAAACACACGATGTCTATGAAAACAAAAAATTGGGGTAAGGTTTACCTGATAATGTTACTTGTATGGATTCCGTTTTTCGGGAGTGCAAAGAAGAATAATGTTACCATTTATCCGATGCCGAGAGGAGAAAAAATCAGTACAGAATATGCTGTTTCTGTTGCCGGGCGAGATGTCCCGGTTTATATCGCTAAAGTCGCACCTTTGGATAAACGGAAAAGATGGGATGCAATGGATAAGCGTCAATGCGGAGAGGGATATTATGATATTGCGTCTTTTGCTTATTTTGATTTGAACGAAGGGAAGGCTAAAATAACAGTTACAGTTCCGGAACAGATAGATTCAGTGAAAGTATTGCCCTCTTCTTATGGCATAAAACCGGATATTAAAGGGAATAAACTTTCTTTTACGGTGTCTTCACCGCAGAATCTGACGATAGAGGTAAATGGAGAGTGGATTCGATCTTTACATTTGTTTGTAAACGGACCTGAACAGAATATCCCAGACCCGAACGATCCGAATGTTATTTTTTATGGACCGGGAATTCATGAAATTACTCATGTTGAGGTAGGAGATAATAAGACGGTATATGTTGCCGGAGGTGCGGTTGTCCGTTTGACGATAGGGGCGGATGAGCCTTTCCATGTTTCAAAGTTTGGATTAAAAGGGTATTCGAAGGCTTTTTGGCTGAAGGGAAATAATATAACTTTTCGGGGACGTGGTATTTTAGATGCGAGTGCATGTACTGTGCATTCCCGTCATATGATCGGAGTACGCGGTGAAAATATACGTCTTGAAGGGGTTATTCTCAGAGATGCGCCATTGTGGACAGTTCCGGTCGATTGTTCTAAAAATGTAGTGATAGATAATATTAAGTTATTGGGGCGGCGGGCAAATTCAGATGGTATAGATATTTGTAGCAGTGAAAATGTCTTAATTAAAAATTGCTTTATCCGTACTTTGGATGATTTGATTGTTTTGAAAACACCGAGAGGCATGAAAGATATGAAACATATAAGAGTTGAGAAATGTGTGTTATGGAATCAAATGGCTCATTCTCTGAGTATCGGGGCTGAAATTACACAGCCGATAGATGATGTTTTGTTTACCGATTGCGATATAATTCATGATATCGGAAGGGAGTGGGCTTTGCGTGTGTACCATACAGATAAGGCATTGGTGACGAACGTACGTTTTGAGGATATTCGCATTGAAGAGTGCAATAGGTTGATGTCTGTTTGGATTGGAAAAGATGTGTGGACGACAGATCCTGAACCGGGTAGAATCGATGGCGTTACTTTTCGTAATATAACGGCTTTTGGTAAAACTCCGAATGTGGAGGTTGTCGGTTTTGATGAGATGCATAAGGCAAAGAATATTCTTTTTGAAAATATTCGTGTAAATGGTCGATCGTTGATTAAGGACGATGTATCGGTTAATAAATATTCTGATAATGTTATGGTTAAATAGTGTAGAAAGAATTTTTTCTGATTGAAGAATCCGAATTTTTTAGATACAGTAGTTTGATGTTAATGATTATGCGGACTTTTGGAGGAGACCGTTAGAATATGATTCGGAAATTTTTTGAAGAATCCGATTCCGGAAATATAGAATTGTCCATTTCCTTAATGTTATAGTTAATGCTTGTGGGTCATGATATCGAGAACTATTTTATCGGTTTCATTCATCCCTTGAGAACCGATAAGAGTAAGATTTCGAATGCATTGATCCACATCATTTTCAATAATGCCTTCTACGGATGTTACACATTTTTGTTCCATTGCCAATATTGCTGATAATACTGCTGTTGATACGCCGCTGGTTAATTTTAATGCACAACTCGGTTTAGCTCCGTCGCAAATCATTCCTGTAAGATTTGCGATCATATTTTTTACTGCTGCTGTGATTTGAGGGTATTTACCTCCCATAAGATAAGTTATTCCGCAACTCGATCCGGTAGCTGCAACAACACAACCGCATAAAGCAGATAATCTTCCGAGACTTTGTTTTATGTAGATTACGGTAAGGTGACTTAATATCAAAGCCCGAATCAATTCTTCCTCTGTTTTTCCATTTTCTTCAGCATAAATGACAATAGGTAATGTTGCCGCTATACCTTGGTTACCACTACCTGAATTACTCATTATTGGGATCATAGCTCCCGCCATGCGGGCATCACATGCAGCAGAAGTGTAAGATAGTATATGAGAAAATATGCTGTCACCCATAATTTTGTGTTCAAATTTCCCGCGTAAAGTTTTTCCGAGACTATGGCCGAAGTCGTATTTAAAAGATTGTTCTGCAGCGTATTTGTTGGTACGGGCACTTTCGAGAATAAATCGTATCTCGTTTATTGGAGAGGTTGTAGCAAAGTCATAAACTTTTTGTAGATTCAGTTCAAGGATTTGTTCTTCATGATTGTTGTTTTCATCAAGTTTCTTGTCTAATAATACATCATTATTTTTGGATATGTAAATAAAATGAGTATGTTCCCCTGCAATTATTGCGGTAGAATGATTCTGAGATGTCTGACAACAGACTTCGATATAAAGTTTTTCTTGAATATTTTCTTTTAGAGAAATGCTGATCGATTTTTGATCGATCATTTTTTTCCCTCTTTTTACAGCTTCATGTGTACATTCTTTTAGAACCTCCAATTGATATTCAGATTTTCCGATCAAAGCACCTAACGCTATGGCGATAGGTAGTCCGATCATTCCAGTACCTGGTATACCGACACCCATAGCATTTTTTAATATATTAGCACTTAAATATACGGTTATTTTTTCTGGTATTGTCCCTAAAATTTCCGTGGCTTTGGCTGTGCATAGAGCAACGGAAATGGGTTCGGTGCATCCGATTGCCGGAATGACTTCTTGCTGTATCAGTTTAAGAATTTTTGTTCTTTCTAAAGTATCCATCAACCTTATTTTATGCTTCAAAGATAGCGAAATTTAATGGACTATATAGGTTTTCTGATAAGAGAATATTATCCGGCCATTTTTGTAAGTTGCATAGTCTTCTGCTATTTGAATTTATCGAAACGAAAAAATATTCTTGGAAGTAATTTTCAAAAAATGTTCATGTAAAATTTCGGCAGACTATGGAGTTTGTTTTTATAGGGTATATTTCTCATTTATTTTGTAATAGAGTTCTCTGGAATCTTATTTTTCTAATGATAATTTGATACATTTGCAAAATATTTGGGATAAGTATATTTATGGGTAAGATAATGGAAGAAAAAAACAAGGGAACTAAAAGACCGAAAAGGAATGGTACTCGACCAGCTAAGAACAGTGGAAAAAGGATTGGAAAATCCCGTCCGGAAAAAGCAGATAATGCACGTAACCGTATATTAAAACAGGTTTGAATTTTCAAACCTGTTTTAATATACGGTTATTATTCGTTTGCATGAATAATTTGTGAGAAAGGAATATTATATTCTACTCCTAATAATGTATGATATTCTTTGCAGAAATTATCGTATGTGTTTTTTGCTATTCCTTTTTTCCCGCTGTTATATAATAGAGTACATTTGACTTGTAACGCTTCTTCGTTTAGTATATCGTGAGAAAATATGGTCTCTGCAATTTGTAACCGGAATTTATCATTGTGCAAGAACTCTTCTTTTTTTAAGAGTTCATTTAATAAATCGATAGTTGCACAAGAATAATCGCTTTTAAAATTATCTAACCAGTCAAATTGGGTATTAGGAAGTAGTGGCCCGTAAAATAGTAATTCGAGTAAGTCATAGAAAAAAGATTCTTCTTTGTGCTGACTGTTAGTAGCTTCTTGAATGTATTGAAGAGCCATTTGATAATCACAGCATGCAGGATTATCGCTTTCTATTTTCCAGAAATTATTATCTTGCACGATACGGACATTTCCGATCTTTTCTAATAATGACCTTAATTTACTTAGTGAGACGTTTCGGTTGTTTTGTGCAGATTTTTCGCTTTTGTCCCCCCATAAAGTCTCGTCTATTTTTTTATTGGTAATACCTCGTTCATCTTTTTGGCTATGCAATAAAATTAATAGCAATAGAGATTTTAGAATAGGTGTGAAACTGCCTGATATATCATTACCTTCTTTATCTTTAACTTGGAATTTTCCCAATAGACGAATACAAGAATGGGTTGAATCGAAGATAGGCTTGCGTTTAACTTCTTCTTGATCGGTAGAACCTGAAGGTAAAGAGGTTTCTGGTTTGATAATCGGGGCTTTAGTTTCCGAAGAATTATTTTTTCTTTTGAAGAAAATAAAAGCAATACTTGCCAATACAATTGCAATACCGAGAAGGGTGTAAAATATTTTCGGTTCGGATTTTTCTTGTAAAGTATCGACATAAGATAATGTTGGATAATGGATAGAATAAATATCGAATAGTGATGTCGAATCTTTATATTGTTTACAGAATAATGCGTATATTTTTTGTTTTTCAGGGAATTGATACAGAGTGTAACTGGTTCGTTCGTCAGATTTTAAATCTACATTGATATCATCTGAAACTCGTTCTAATCCGGGTTTGTCTATTCTTATTTTTACAAGATAGGGTTTAGGATTGATAATAAGAACATAGAAACTATTATCAGACGAATTGTAAATCATGTTTCTTCCCGGGAAAATATTTACGGTGTCGGGCATTTCTATATTCCATAATTTCTCTGTTTTAAAAGTTTGCAAATTGATTTTATACAGATCATAATAATTGTGCGGAGACATTTCTTGGCGACCTGATTTGCACCCTCTTCCTCCAAATATGTATAGATTATTATCGACTACGGCCGATGTTGCAAAGAAACGAGGATCGATGTCTTCGATTTTAATTTTTTCCCATTTCCCGGTATATGGTTTTATTTTGAATAAATCGTTTTTATATATATAATGTCCATATCCTCCGAAGGTAATTATAGAAGTATCCGTCGGATTATAAGTTTGAGTATGATCATAATATTGCATATCTACTTCGGGGACAGATTTGTTTTCCCATTCGTTAGTTACCGGCATATATCGGGATAATGTTTTGTTATTGAGATCGAAAGATATGAGTTCTTGAGTATCGGGAATATAGAATAATCCGTCATTCTTGTCTCCGGCAGGATATCCCGATATATCTTTTATAATTCTTTCTGTTCTCGTAACTACATTATAAGTATAAAGGGTCTGTAAATCTTGATTAGACAAAAAATAGAATATTCCGTGAATCGGATCGAAATCGAATTGAGGTTCGTCTTTTTGTTTGATACTGAATACTTTTTCCCATTTACTATGAGTATTGATAAGCCAAATAGGATTGTCTGCATGAGCAGGTATATGTTTTATTGAATCTAAACAAAAGCTTTCTTGGTGTTTTCCTAATTGCCAATAACGAATTAGTTTATTTCCTTCATATACTCGTATGTTTTTTATATTTATAGGTGCAGCTTCCGGAGATTTATATTTGGGAATTCTGCAAGCTCCGAAGCTAACTTGAAAATTATGTACATTGGAAAAAGAGTGTTCAAAACTTTTCTTTTGAGAACCGAAAGTAAGTTCTATTTGTTTATTCTCCGGTAATAATGAAATTTTTACAGGTATCCATCTGTTATGTTCTATTGTGGCGATGTTATATCTTTTTTCATTGACTAATAATGAAACATATACATGTTCTCCATTATTGGGGGAGATTAGAAGATCAATATTCTCTCCGGTATTGGTGATAATCCGGTTTATGAAACCAAAAAGAATAGGTTCTTTACGAATATAAAGATCAAAAGATAAAGAAATCCCTTTAGAGGATAATTGGAAAGGCTTTCTGTCATTCAGAATGAGTCCGGTTCGTTGTGCTCCGGTATATTGGTTTGATTTAATATATAGACCCAAATTCAGATCTTCTGCATGGAGCGATACTGCAATAAGAAAAAAGAAGAATAAAAATAAACGCTTCATTTATTGTTTTTTTATGCACTTCAAGTTTTAGACAGACTAACTATCATGCAAAGGAACGAAAAAAAAACGGCATTTTTATTTATTTGATGTAAATAATGCTTTTTTTTGTATTTCCACTTGCTTTCTGTTTTAAAATCAGGTATATATAATATATAATTGATGGCAGCCTATTAAAAGATAGTTTAGCATTGATTTTAAGGTGAGCAAATTATAGTGAAAACTCGGACAGGCTTTAAGTAGATTATAAAATCTTTTATTCAAGAATATTGAAAATATTTAATTACGCTTTAAGGTTTTTGTAATTTGTATGAGAAGGGCACATTTTGTCGAGAAAGTGTATATTAATGAACAATTAATATTTTATTTGGATGATCGAAAATAAAAATGAACGTATTGTCTTTTTGTATGTTTTTAGACAATCATAAAAAAATGAAAAAACAAAAAAATTCTTTCGTTTAATTTGAATTTTAGGTTCAAATTAATCTGTTATTACTCAAATTTTAAGACAGATATTTTATTTTTGTCTTGAATTTAGAATTGTTTAAATCTTTGTTCAGAATTATTCTGAAAATATTTTTCTGATTTTATGAGATAATAGGCTGAAAGACGAAGTAGGGTTGAGGAAAACATCCCCGAAAGAGGTTCGAAAAATTTGAATATATAATTTTATTATCATTTTATTATCGGAAAATTTAGATAGATTCTTGAAATCGTTTTTATTGTGATTCGAAAAAGTCAGTTGAATCTAAATAAGCTTTTAAGATAGTTTTTAAAGAAATACTTTAAATATATACAAACACAAAAAAATAATTTATGAGAAACATCCAGAATTTTTTGCTTGGTGCGTTAGCCTTGTTGGTTTCCTGTAACACGCCGAATGTCACAGAAAAAACTCCGGTAGATTATGTAAATCCTTACATGGGAAATATCAGCCATTTGCTGGTTCCGACATTTCCTACTATTCATCTTCCGAACTCTATGTTAAGAGTTTATCCTGAACGTCCTGATTACACGTCCGACCAAATTAAAGGATTACCCTTAATTGTAACCAGCCATCGTGGAAGTAGTGCATTTAATCTGAGTCCTTATCAAGGTCGTGAAGAAACTCTACGTCCTGTCGTGGATTATACTTATGATAATGAGGTTATAAAACCTTATTATTATAGGGTATATCTTGATGAACAAAATACAGATATAAAGTATGCTCCGAGTCATCAATCGGCTCAATATGAAATTTCGTATGAAAAAGATGCTCCGGTTTATTTGATTTTGAATAGTAAAAACGGAGCGATGCGAGTAAATGATAATACGGTAAGCGGATATCAGCAGCTTGAGAATAACACTCGGGTATATCTTTATCTCGAAACGGAAAATAAACCCGAAAAGACCGGTGTATTGCAAGATAATAAGTTAAATACCGAATTGGACACTATTCGCGGAAATAACGCATGTGTTGCATTATATTTCGGAGATAAAGCTCAAGTGCAGAAAATTCGTTACGGTATTTCTTTTATTAGCGAAGAACAAGCTAAGAGCAATATGGAACGTGAACAAAAATTCTATGATGTGAATGCTTTGGCGGAAGCCGGGAAAAAAGTTTGGAATGATGCTTTAGGTAAAATAGAGGTTCAGAGTCCTGATGAAAATGAAAAGACCATATTCTATACTTCTTTATATCGGTGTTATGAGCGTCCCGTCAATATCAGTGAAGATGGAAGATATTTTAGTGCATTTGACGGGAAAGTACATGAAGATGGTGGAAATGCATTTTATACGGACGATTGGATTTGGGATACATATCGGGCGACACATCCTTTGCGCGTATTGATAGACACGTTGACCGAAACGAATGTAATTCGGTCTTATATATTGATGGCAGAACAGATGGGTGATATGTGGATGCCAACCTTCCCTGAAATCACTGGCGATTCTCGTCGGATGAATTCGAATCATGCCGTTGCGACAGTTGCGGATGCATACGCTAAAGGATTGAGAGGTTTTGATTTGGAAAAAGCTTATTTGGTATGTAAAAAAGGAATAGAAGAAAAAACTTTAGCTCCGTGGAGCGGAAAACCTGCAGGTTGGTTAGATGATTTTTATAAAAAGAACGGTTACATTCCGGCTTTAGCACCGGGAGAAAAGGAAACAGTTCCTGAAGTTCATCATTTTGAGAAGCGGCAACCTATAGCGGTTACTTTAGGTACAAGTTATGATCAATGGTGTCTTTCCCAGATTGCTGAAGATTTAGGGAAGAAAGATGATGCGGAACATTATTTAAAGTGCTCGTACAATTATCGAAATGTGTATAACCCTGAGACTCAATTCTTTCATCCGAAAGATAAGAATGGTAAATTTATAGAACCATTTGATTATCGTTTTTCAGGAGGACAAGGTGCTCGCGAATATTATGGTGAAAATAATGCTTGGGTATATCGTTGGGATGTACCTCATAATGTCGGAGATCTGATCGCTATAATGGGAGGAACTGATCGTTTTATAGAAAATTTGAACCAAACTTTCCGTGAACCGTTGGGACGGGGAAAATATTCTTTCTATGCACAGTTACCGGATCATACGGGTAATGTAGGACAATTTTCTATGGCGAATGAACCCAGTCTTCATATTCCGTATCTTTATAATTATGCCGGTCAACCTTGGATGACACAGAAACGTATTCGCACGTTATTGAAAGAATGGTTTCGCAATGATCTTATGGGAGTTCCGGGAGATGAAGACGGAGGCGGTATGTCTGCTTTTGTTGCATTCAGCTCGATGGGCTTTTATCCAGTGACTCCGGGTAGTCCTACCTATAATATCGGTAGTCCGATGTTTCCGTATGTAAAAATGACTTTAAGCAATGGGAAAATATTTGAAATTATTGCCGAGAATTGTAGCGATGAAAATAAATATATTCAGAGTGCAACCTTAAATGGAAAAGAGTTGAACCAACCGTGGTTTAATCATAGTGATATTGCCAATGGAGGAAAACTTGTGTTAAAAATGGGTGATAAGGCGAATAAAGCATGGGGCAGTGATTTGAAGAATGTCCCTCCATCAGCTAAATCACTGTAATATTATAGTTGATTCGAAATACACACATAATTAAGAAAGCCCCGAGGAAAATTTTCCTCGGGGCTTTTTGTGGTTTTATCCTTTATATTGATATGAGTCATGGGTGTTGTGTATTTATTATTTAATAGAATTTAAGCATGGTAGAAAAAACTGTAAGTACAAGAAAGAATATTTAGATATAGTGTTTGTTAAGTAACAAACAGAAGTCTTGGAATCATTTTTATGATTCCTGATCTGTTAACATTTTCTGAGAGGACGTCTGTAGAGAAGATATATAAAAGAGAATACTTCCTATTTAATTGAAATTAATGTCTTGGGTTAATTCTGAATTAAGAAGTTTTTTAAGGTATCCCGTTTATTTTTGTACCATAATTCAACTATAACACAACATGAAAAACAGAGTATTGATAACATCTGTATTACTCTTATCTGTTATCGGGGTAAATAGAGTTTTCGCGCAAAAATATGAAAATAACCGTTATGGATTGACATTAGAAAAGAAAGAAAACGGTTATGTTTTGAAAGATGCTAAAACAATTGAACGTTTAGAAGTATTCGATATTGAAAAAGCTCTGGCTGATATGTTTGTACCTTATAAGCATAAAATGCGAAAACTTAAATCCGAAGATTTTAATCAGTGTACGACTCTCCATTATGTATTTAAAGAATATCCTAATCACAAATTAGTAATAGAAGTCGATTTGCCAAAGAATAATAAGGATAAAAAAATACCGTATATGGTATGGATTCATGGTGGAGGATGGCATGGTGGAGATTGTATGGGACATAAGGGAATTTCTACTTATTTGGCGTCTCATGGTATTGCAGGTATAAGGGTTTCGTATTCTTTTCCGTCTGACGGTTCTAATTTTAAAGACTCTTATCAGGATTTAAAGGATGCATTGAAGTTTATCCATAAACATGCTAAGGAATGGAATCTCGATGAGAAGAATTTCGGTTTCGGAGGGCATTCCGCAGGCGGGCATCTTTCTTCTTATATGGCAATGACGACTAAAGGAACGAAATTTCTGGTTGCATTTAATGGAATATACGATATAGAACATGTCAAACCAGGATTTGTACCTGGAAAAGATTTTACCTATTTCGGAACAACGGATTCCCAACGTGCGGATGCATCTCCGGTTAATAAAGTGCCGAAAAATCCTCCGTATGTGATACTTACATATAGCGGGGGCGATTATTTGGTAGATCAGGACCAGATGCTTCGTTTTGAAAAAGCGCTAAAAGTGCGTAATGCTCGAGTAGAAACTCATTATAAAAATTATTATTCACATGCAGGGTTTATAGGAGGGTCTGATATTTATGAAGACATGATGATTCATGTGCTGAAAAAAGCGCAGGAGATTTTACAATAGGAGAAAAAGAGAGGATAGAAATGGAACATGGAATAACATATAAAAGAGAGAAACATTATGAACAAACGATTATCTTCTTATTTTGCTGCCGGGTTGATGGCCTGTTTGGTAGGCTTTTCGGGGAATAAGGCAGAGGCTCAGGAAGTATTTTCCAATAACTGGTATGTCGGAAATACCGAAGCCGGTGAATGGATACGTTACAAACAAGTTTATTTGGCTGAAGGTGACTACCGTTTCACTACCAGAGTCGCTGCTCGTAGGGATAACTGTAAGTTACACCTTGAGTTGAATAACGAAACTTTGGTAAGCGGTGTTAAAGTGCCTGCTACTCAAAACGGAGAATTTACTTTGGTGCATTTAGGCCATAAGCATTTAAAAAAAGGCTATTATGACATAAAACTTGTTTTTGATACGGATGATATCAACTGTGACATGATTTTTATTCGTAAGAGCTCTGCAACATCAAATAATGTATTAGATGATGATATTCAATACAGCTTGAATTGGGATGATCCGATGCCTATTTTTGCGATTACCGCTACGAATTTTACCAGTGCGGCTTTGGCAAAGTGTGGAGATAAAGGCGATAATGGGAGCTGGACGGATAAAAATAATAACTATTTTACTGCCGAGCAAATGCGGAGATGGTATAAGCAGCAATTATATGCTTATACGCCAGAAAATACTGAGGAAGCAATGGACCAATTGGTTTCGGAGCTGGTCGAAGCTAAAGTGGAAGTAGCTTATATGCATGGACGAGGAGATCATGATAAGGTGCATAATGTCGATGACCGTCTTTATACAGGAGGTCCTGGAGCTTTCGGTCCGCGTCTGATCAAACGATTTGTAGACGCGGTAAAACGTTCACCTTATGCTAAGGACCATTTAAAAATGGCCTATTTTGTAGATAATGCTGTATTTCCACGTGCTTATGATGATCCGAAGTATGGCAATACGACCGGGAAGACAATGGAATGGGGTGATCCTGATTTTCAGAAATATATTTGGAACTATATGTTTAAACCTTGGTATGAGGTCGTTCCGAAAGATATGTTATATATACGTCCTTCTTCCGGAGCTGTTCCTATTCAGTTGTGGACGGCTAATTTTTCGGAATACGACTACAATAAAAAGGATAATAAAATATTAGAGTTTTTAGAATATATCGAAGGTAAAATGGATGAAACTTTCGGATTGAAGGTCGATTGGATTTTACCGGATAATTTCTGGAAAAGAGATCCGCGTACTGAAGAGAAAGCTGCAGGTATTCAGGGATGGTTTACTTGGGGAGCTAATATAACACCGACACCATGGGAGTTTAAGGGTAAGTATTATAGTTTTGCTTTTAATGGAGGACGTTTGCCCCTGAATAATGTATGGTATAACGATTGGGTATATGATAAAGACCCGATACTTGAGACCGGAACTCCTGTTTTGGATAACAGTGGAAAGCCCAAGGATGATGCTCATTTTTCTTCATTGGCAAAAGATGGAAAAACGCCGGTTATTCGTGAAATTTTCGAAAATGGCAAAAAAGTCAAATCAGAGTGGATCGTGTTGGAATCTTGGGTAGACTGGGCTGAGGGGTCAACGTGGTATCGGAGTGATCATCCGGAATATTTGTATCCTAATCAATATATATCATTGGTTCGGGAATTTGCCGATGAAGAATCTCAATGTATTCTTCTTGAGGCGGAAGGCTGTGACGATTATTATGATAAAACTCCGGGAAATTCGGGCGGTGCTTATCGGTATGAATGGCATCACGGTAAAGAATCCGATTTGGATATCTATCGTCCTCTGCATAATATTTTAGATTTGTGCAAACAAGGAACTGCTTCTTGGCCGTCAACTGCACACGTAACGAATTTTACGGCAGGATTTAATGATGTATGGCAGAGTACATCGGTAGGAAATATTGTTTGTAAACCGATTCATGGGGAAGATCCGTCTTCATCTTTTCTTCCTATTGATAAAAAGCCGAGTGGATCTTTGAAAAAATTAGCATTGGGAAAATATTATGCTTGGGCTATAACGGATGTAAGCGGAAATAATAAAGTCTATCGTACGGAATTACAGCCGGGGGCAGCTTGCAATCAGGCTTATGGTTGGGTAGATGTGACGAATGGTCAGCCGATGGCGGATCTTGATCTGAATATGCGAGAGGTTTGGGGTATCGATGCCGAAGGTGCTGTATATTATCGCAATTTGCACGGGGAAGTTCGTCTTGACGGAGGTACGAAGCAACAAACAAATTGGACCAAAGTGGGAGATGATAATATTCGGTTAAAGTCGATTACGGCCGATGATAAATTCGTATGGGGATTTACTACTGACGGGAAATTAGTTCGGATGTCTTCTGAAAGTAAGAAAGGTTTTCTAGAAGTCGGAAATCCGTATAATCTGACTAAAATTGATGCCGGTGGTGGTGAAGTATGGGGTGTTAATGAAGATAAAGAAATTTATCGGATTAATTCATCCGGAGCAGGAGAATGGGAACGTATTTTGACAAATGGTATTATTCCTGACGATAAGGCAGAAAATGTCAGTGTCGGATATGAATATGTTTGGATACAAGGGATTCCTGTTACTACCGGACGATCGAAATCTTCTACATATTATCGGGCGATTTTGGATGGATTCCAAGGTAAAAGTATTTATGCTTTGGCGGGCAGTTCTACGGGAACGGGTGTGGATATTACAAATGCAGAAACTAAAGTATCTGCTTTCCCGAATCCGTTTACAGATTTTGTTCGGGTAGATGTTTCTGCATTTGTAGCAGAGCCTGCACAGGTTGCATTATATGATATGAAAGGTAATTTGGTTATGTCCAGAATGGAACAGTTGCAGGAGGGACAAAATCGTATTACATTGAATACTTCGAGTCTGAATAATGGTGTCTATATTCTGAAAGTGATTTCAGAACACAGTAAAGCAATAATAAAGCTGGTAAAATAAAAGATTGTTTTAGGTTGATTTAGTTTGGTAAAAAAGAGAGAAAAGGCAAATGTTTTTGGGCATCTGCCTTTTCTCTCTTTAATTAATATCCATTTTTAGTTGTCATTTAACCGTAAAGTAAGTCTTTGGTTAATTTGCTCGAACTATTTTTGAAATTAGAAAACTTTTATTTTGTAATACACATGAAAACAAAAACTCTTTTTTTAGGGATGTGTCTGTTAATAACATCGGAGATAACGGCACAACAACGCACTTCGTTTCAGATTGGAGATGATGGTTGGGCGCTTTGGCTAGACCGAGATGCTTCGTGGAAAAATGATTCGTTGTATTTGCCTCCGGCAGATATTTCAAAAATAACTGTTGCAGAACCGACTTGCGGATGGGATAATCTTTTTTCGTCGCTTCGCCCTGAATCGGAAGCAAGGGAAGTTGTTAAAAATAAGACTTTATCTTTGAAAGTCAGAGTTCCCGGAACAGTAGAAGAATACTATTGGGATGCTCTTTCGAATAATAGAGGTTTAGGAAATACTGGAGATTATAAAGGAGTCAGTTGGTGGGGAACTGATTTTACAGTTTCTCGGGAGATGAAAGGAAAACGTATAAAGATATTTTTCTCAGAAGGTATTCGTCAAAGAGCAGAGGTATTTGTGAACCGTAAGCTGGTAGGTTATGAATTGGTGCATCAGACACCTTTTGAGATTGATGTGACCGATGTTGTAAATTACGGAGGCCGTAATGAATTGGCAGTTCGAATAACCGATCCTTCCGGGAATTTCAGTTGGGGAGATTATACCGGAGATAAATGGGGAGATTACTTGTTTCCCCAGTCCCACGGTTTTGGTGGAATTTTGGGGGCTGTCGAGCTTCGCTCCGTATCACCTCTATATGTATCGGATGTATTTGTTAAAAATAAGCCATCTTTAAAGGACATAGATGTCGATATTGAAATTATTAATGAGGCGTCTAAAGTTTTAAAAGGAAGTGTCGATGTGGCTATTGTAGAGGCTTGGAAAAGTAATGCTCCGGTAACTGATCCGAAGACTTTGTTTACGAAGAATTTGGGCAAAGTGAATGTAAAGACCGGAGAAACAATAAAGTTGACTTTTTCGGCCTCAGTACCCGAAGCTCGTTTGTGGGAGTTGAAAAATTCGAATTTGTATAATGTCGTAACAACGATTAAGGATAGTAAAGGTAAGGTTGTAGATCAGCATAAACAGCGTTTCGGATTTCGTTTTTTAAGTGTAGAGGGATATGGTAAGAATGCTACGCTTAATTTTAACGGTAAACGAACATTGCTTATTTCGTCTATTAGTTGGGGGTATTGGCCTACGAACGGGATGTATCCGACTCGGGAACTGGCTCGTAAACATATAGAATCGGCATTTATATTGGGACAGAATATGTTGAATTTTCATCGTTGTCAGGGAAATACGCAGGTACTTGACTTGGCCGATGAAATGGGGATGTTGTATTATGAGGAACCCGGAGGATATAGTAGTTCGAGAGTAAAAGAAGGAAGCGAGCAGAGTAAAATGAAAAATCGATTGCTTGCTAATCAATTGAATTCTCAGCGTTTTTTGAGAATGGTGAAACGAGACCGTAATCATCCGTCTTTAGTCATGTATAATATGATTAACGAGCCGGGATGGATACCTGATGAAAGGGCGAAGAAAGACATGGCGGAAGCCCATCTGCTTGATCCGACCCGTCTGGTCACGTATGGTTCGGGATTTATGAATGTAGGGAATGATGAGCCTCGGAAACTGCATATGATTCCGTATGACCAGACTCAACGCACTACCGGATATTGCGATGTCCATAATGCCGGAAATTCGGCCGGAGTTTATGTTGATGCTATCTATAATTCTCCTGAGAGTTTTTTGCGAAATGAACGGGCTGAGTCTGAAATTTTTGTTTGGGGAGAAGAAGCTGCTTTGGCATCTCCTCCGCAGTTAGAAAAAGTTGTTGCAGCAATAGAGGAAAACGGTAATCGCAACGGATGGGATGGTGCTGATTATAAAGATTGGTTGAATTCTTATAGAAGTTATATTAAAAATAAAGGACTTGAGAAATATTATCCCTCGATAACAAAACTCATTACTTCACTGGGCGATATAATGTACTATGAACACGGACGTTTTCTTGAAAATGTGCGGATCGCCGACGGTGCGGATATCTATGTTTTCAATGGGTATGAAGATATGAAAAACGATAATTTTTCGGGTGCTGTCGATGTTTTTCGTAATATAAAGGGTACTCCTGAATTGATTAATCATTATGCTCAGCCTGCGTTTGTTGCTGTGAAAGTCCGGGAAAAAATCGGTCATGTAGGAGATACGAATCTGTTCGACATGTTTGTTGTCAATGAACATGCTGTACCAGGGGGAGATTATAATATAAAAGCTTGGGTTGTCAATCCGAAAGGGGGCTCAGACGTATTGTATGACGGAATTGTGAAAGTCTCTGGCGGTGATACGTTCAGCGACTTGGCTGCAGCGAAAATTCCTGTGAAATTAAATAAAGGTATAGGCTATTATAAAATAAATGCAGAATTATCAGATATGTCGGGCAAAAAAGTTGCAACCGGTTATGACGATATTTTTGCAGTAGACTGGAAATCTGATAAGATAAACGGTTATGGTGCTGTAATAGGCGGGGGAATGGAACTTACTAATTTTTTGAAAGATCAGAAGAAAGCGAATATTGTTGCTTATGACGAGTCTCTCGGAAAATTAGATTATATTTTGGTGGGTTCTATCGATCAAGGTACGGCATTTAATACCATATCATCGTTTTGTTTCAAGGCAAAAGACGGAAAAACAATGGGGTTGAATCTGGATTATTTTCGGGGTAAAAATTTTGACATGCAAGTTGACCGTCGTATTTCTGCCGCACCGATAGATTTTAATGTTGGCAGTAAACTCATTCCCGGATATGATATATTGGGTGATACAAAATTCTCACTCCGCTGGGAAGGTTATATTGTAGCACCATATAGCGGAGAAACGGAATTTGAACTTTCGTATGATGATGGAGCGAATCTTTGGTTCGACGGAGAACAGGTTGTCGACAATTTTAGGAACGGGCCTAAAAGAGTTGTGACGTTTAAACGTAATTTGGTAGCCGGAAAATCATATCCTTTAAAGATCGAGGCTTATCAAGACGGAGGAACTTGGGAGTTTGCTTTGAAATGGAAATTACCGGTAAAGATTCAAGAACCTGATATGTCGGCATTATTGAAAAGAGTGCGGGATGATGGAACTAAATTGATGTTGATTGATAATGCAGAATCGTGGATGAGTAAATTAAGGGCTGTCGGCGCAGTTCCCGGTTATAAAGTATTTCATCCTTCAAAAGCTTGGGTGGGAAGTAGTTTTATGGTAAGGGAACATCCTTTTTTTAATGAGTTGCCCGTAAATAAAGGCATGAATTGGGAGTACCAACGACTGGTAGTTTATGATGGACCTAAGCATTTCGGGTTATATGAAATGCAAGGGGAAGAACCTGTGGTATCTTTGGTCGGATCTCCTTTTCACCAGATAACGACATCTGTCGGGGTATTGCCTTATGGAAAGGGGAAAATTGTATTCTCTTCGTTAGATCTGTTGCCGAATTTGAGTTTAGATAGTAAACCGGCGAATGTCCCGAAAAAGATTTTATGTAATTATTTGAAATGGGCTACAGATACACCGATGAATGAGACCTATTTTAAGTAGCTTATAACTTTGGTGAAAAAGATATTTTTTGTTGAGAAATTAAGCGAGAAAAGTCTTTTAAATTAATTAAGAGACTTTTCTTTTGCGGCATAATTTAAAACTTAAGAAAGATGAAAAACATAAAAAGTCGATTGTTGTCATGTATTTGTTCGACACTCTTTTTGTTACCTTTTGATTTAATGGCGAAACACCTTGATCGAGATCGTATTGTTGCGAATCCTATAGATCTGAATTATCGGTTTCGTCCGGAGAAACCGAGTCGAAGAGAAGCTGCCGATCCGGTTGTTGTCTTATATAAAGACAAGTATTATATGTTTGCATCCAAGTCAGAAGGATATTGGAGTTCGGCCGATCTGGTGAAGTGGAATTATATCCCTTGTAAATCTATTCCGATTATAGAAGATTATGCTCCTATGGTTATAGAATTGGGCGGTGAGTTATATTATACGGCCGGATGTACCCGTTTCTTTAAAACATCCGATCCGGAAAAAGACGATTGGAAAGAGATAAAAGTCAACAATAAAAATCGGCATGACGATATTACTATTTTTCAGGATGATGACGGCAAAGTTTACTTTTATTGGGGATGTCATGATAAAAAACCGATACAGGGAGTACAGGTAGATCCAGAAAACGGTTTCAAAGAGATCGGTGAGGTAAAAGACTTGATTTTGCATAATTCAGTAAAATATGGAATTGAATCGAACGGAGACAGGAATGAAATGAATAAGGACGGCTATAATGAAGGTGCTACCATGACGAAATATAAAGGGTTGTATTATTTGCAGTATTCTACTCCGGGAACACAATTTATAACGTATGCTGATGCGGTATATGTATCGGAAAATCCGTTAGGTCCTTTTACTTACATGGAGGATAATCCTTATTCGATCAAACCCGGAGGGTTTATTTCCGGAGCAGGTCATGGACATACATTTCAGGATAAATACGGTAATTATTGGCATGTTTCTACAATGGTGATAGCGGTAAAAAATTGGTTCGAACGTCGTTTAGGATTATTTCCGGTCTATTTCGGAGATGAGGGGCACATGTATTGCCACACGGTATTCACCGATTATCCGATGCAGATACCCGATAGAAAGGTCAATTTCAAGAAAGATGATTTATCCGTGGGGTGGAATTTGTTGTCTTATAAAAAGGAAGTTTCGGCATCATCGTTCCAACCGGGATATGAAGCAGTAAATGCCGTGGATGAAAATATCAAGACATGGTGGGCGTCTCAGAGCGGCAGGTCAGGCGAATGGCTTCAGATCGATTTAGGACGGACGATGCAGGTCGAAGCCGTTCAGGTAAATATCAGCGACCAGGATTTCGAAACATTGCGGAGAGATGCAGCACCCGTATACCGTTATGTTTTGGAATCGTCTTGTGACGGAAAGAATTGGCAGATGATAGGCGACCGGAGAAAGAATGATCGGGACGCCGTACATGAATTGCTTGTTTTGGATCGTTCGGTATCAGCCCGTTATATTCGGATAAAGAACATGGAAGATCTCAATGGGGGAGTTTTTTCTCTGTCCGGACTGCGAGTTTTCGGGACGGGAAAGGGAAAAGCTCCGTCTGCAGTTACCGGATTTAAGGTTGTCCGTAATGCAAACGACCGACGTCGAGCCAGTTTCAGATGGAATAGTCAGGGTGAAACGACAGGTTATGTGATCCGTTGGGGAACTTCACCGAAGGTACAGAACAATGCCGTCATGGTTTATGGAGACGAGGCAGAATACGGCTTTTTCAATCGGGATTCTCGATATTATTTTACGATACAGCCGTTCAATGAAAATGGGAAAGGCAAGATAAGCAAAGTTATTTCTGTAGAATGAGTAAGAACCATTATTGAGGAGCATTTGGTATAAGTGAAAATTTTTTAAGAGCTTGTCTAAATTTTTTTGAGAAATTTATGCAGGCTCTTTTAAATTATGTATATAAAAATTTTAATAAGAAATTAATTCAAATACGGTTGAATATTTAATAGAACAAGGCTTTCTTTGTTAAAAATATTTGATTTGCGATACACACATATATTATTTTACAACCATGAAGAATTTCAATTTTTCTCTTTTTCTGTCTTTATTTTTTTTGATAATATTGTTGCCGGAATCGGTTGATGCAAAAAGGATTAATAAAAAGGTCGACGAGCAGGGTGTAGATATGCCGAAAGTTCGTATTGCTTCTTTTAAAGGTGATAAGGCATGCGCTATCAGCTATACTTTTGACGATGCGTTGAGAGATCAGAGCATATTGGCTGCCCCTATGCTTGAAAAATATGGTTTTCGAGGAACTTTTTGGGCAATACCTTCGATGGTTCCTGAGACAGAAGAAGAAATTCTTACAAATTCGAAGAAGAAGTGGGGTGGAATTACATGGAAAAGATTAAAAGAGATGTCGGATAATGGACATGAAATCTCGAATCACGGTTGGTCTCATAAGAATCTTGTAAATCTGAAATCGGAACAGGAGATTCGTGCGGAGATAGAGAAAGCCGATAGTCTTATTCTGTTGAAAATAGGAAAGAAGCCCCGGACATTCTGTTATCCTTATAATGCATTTAATGACCAAGTTCTTGCTATTGCAATGGAGAATCGTGTGGATACTCGTACACGCTGTTCGGGCTGGGGATATAGAACAACGACTCAGTGGATGAATAATTGGGCTGACGGATTAATTAAAAAAGGAGAGTGGGGCATACCGATGATACATGCTATTATTGATGGTTTTGATGCGTTTCCATCAGCGGATGTTTTGGATAATCACATGGCTTATGTAAAATCTAAAGAAGACCGAATATGGGTCGGTACATTTCTCGAAATTGCCAGTTATGTGAAGGAATCTGAAAATGTTCGTTTATCAGTGACTCCCCGAAAGAACGGTTTGATTTGTAAAACGGAGATGACTTTAGATAAAAAGCTTTTTACTGAATCTCTTACGTTGGTTATAGAAATAACCGGAGTGACATCTGTTAAAGCAACACAGAAAGGAAAGAAGCTTCCTGCAACAATTGCTTCGGATAAAATTTGCATTGATTTTATGCCCGGAGATTCTCCGGTTAAAATACGTTGGAAAAAGTAATAGATTAACGATAAGTATTTTTTTGATATTATGAAGAGCGGAAAGAATAGTAAGTTAAAGACTCAGTATTTAAAATTTTTCTGTTTGTTATTTTGTCTTGTATCATTTTCCTCAGGATATGGACAAAGAGAGCGAGGATGGAAGTCGGATTGGAAGGGAGACTGTTCAGAAGTAAAGATTTTAGAACCAGGTTTAGATGTGACTGGTGTCGCTGTCTTTAAAAACAGATTGTTTTTAGATGCAAAAAAAGATAATATAAAACTTTCCCGTGAATTGTCTGATGAATATCGAAATACTAAAACTTTATGGATAAGTTTTTCAGTTCGGAAGATTGCCGGAAACGGACGTTTCGGATTATCTTTATTAGAAAATTCTCAAGAAAAGTTATTTGTGGGAGCTGTCGGTCAGGATAAAACGATTTGTTTCGGTTCGAAAAAATGCCGTGAAAAAATGGAAAATGCCGTACAACTTATTTTAAGGGTTGAAAAAAATAAGGCTTATTTATTCATAAATCCTCCCTTAGCATCAGTTCCTGATGTTGAAGGAGCGTCTATGGCTTTATCCGGAGATTTTTCTTTTGACCGGATTACCTTTTTATGCGAAAAAGGCAATGCCGGAGAATTTAGTAGGGTTGTTGCGGGAGAACAGTTTGCAGATGTCGTTTTTCCTCGCAAATCGAATGATGATCTAAGAAGTATGGGAAAGCAACCGGTTATTTCATGGAAAAAGGCGGAAGGGGCTTTATGGATAAATACGGAGTCTGGAGTATTACGGTTGAAACCTTATGAATTCGGAGCTCTTGCGGTTCATTCAGGATCATTGAATGCGATCGAATCGCAGAAAAATTATGCAGTTTCTCAAGAACCTGCTGGAGCAAAATTTTCGGTAAAGGAAGACTCCGAGCGGATTTTATTAAAAACAGATCGTTTTTCTGCTACCGTAGAAAAACGTACGGGGCAAATCTGTTTGTATGATCGTTTGGGCAAATTGTTGATACAAGAATATCCGGGCGGAGGCCGTTCTGAAACCGGATATGGAGAAAAAGTGGCTTGTCGCTTTAGTTTATCTCCGGAAGATGCTCTTTACGGGTTAGGACAATTTAGAGATAATTCGTTGAATTTGAGAGGTAAAAGAAGAGAGTTGGTGCAATTTAATACTCAGGCCGCTGTTCCTGTTATTTATTCGACAAAAGGTTGGGGAATATTATGGAATAATCCGTCTCGAACTATTTTTCAAGATAACAAAATGGGGATGAGTTTTCAGTCTGATATAGGAGATATAATCAGTTATTATTATTTCGTAGGAGATAAATTAGATGATTTGATTGCTTCTTATCGTTCGCTTACCGGTAAAGCTCCTATGATTCCTTATTGGTCTTTGGGGTATCATCAAAGTCGAAATAAATATGCAACGCAAAAAGAAGTTATGGATATTGCAGAACGGATGCACAAGGAAAATATCCCGATGAGCACAATTTTTATCGATTATTTTTATTGGCAGAAATATGGTACGGGTTCTCATCGATTTGATGAAAATCTTTTCCCTGATGTTCCGGGAATGTTAAGTTCTTTACATAAAAATTATAATACACGTGCCGTAATTACGATATGGCCGACATTCCGTCCCGGAATTCCTAATTATGAAGAGTTTAATAGAGACGGTTTATTACTGGACGGAGCAAAAGCTCTGGATGGCATTATTTATGATGCATTTAGTCCTAAAGCTGCCGAGATTTACTGGAAACAGGTAATGCCGTTAGTCGATTTGGGAATTGACGGCTGGTTCTTGGATGGTTGTGAACCGGATCAGGTAAACTCTTTTTTACCGACTGTAACTCACGACGGACCGGCATTGAAAGTTCGTAATCTTTATCCGTTAGTACACGCTACGACGTTTTATAACGGGTTACTGAAAGCTCGTCCGAATCAGCGGCCTTATATATTGACACGTTGTGCATGGGCTTCTCAGCAAAAAGTAGGTACGGCTGTTTGGTCGGGAGATATACCCACTACTTTTGATGAGTTGCGTAAACAAGTAACGGCCGGGTTAAATTTTGTAGCCTGCGGGATTCCTTATTGGACTACCGATATTGGAGGTTATTCAGGTGGCGATCCTGCTGATAAAAACTATCGGGAGGTGTTCACTCGTTGGTTTCAATATGGCACTTTCTGTCCTGTATTTCGAGCACATGGAAGACGTTATCCGGGTAATACGAAAGTTCCGAATGAATTGTGGGCATATGGTGCTGAAGCGCAAAAAATTTGTACGGAATTTATCAATTTACGCTATGCTTTGTTCCCTTATATTTATACTTTGTCTGGTCAGGTAACTCGCAATCATTATACACCGATGCGGTTGTTGGCTTTCGATTTTCCGGAAGATAAAAAAATTCTCGATTGTAAAGATCAGTTTATGTATGGTCCTTCCCTTTTAATTTGTCCGGTTTTGAATGCGGGAGACCGCAAACGTGAGGTATATCTTCCTTCAGGGAAGCGTTGGATTGATTTTTGGACGGGAGAGAACTACGAAAGTGGGCAAATAATCGTAGCAGATGCTCCGATAGAGCGTATTCCTGTATACGTTCCGGCCGGATCGATTATCCCTATGAACGTATCATTATTAATGAATCCTGATTCAAGTGCTCCGGTTGAAGTACGTGTATATCAAGGTGCGGACGGTCGGTTCGAATTGTATGAAGATGACGGGGAAACATTTGATTGTGAGCGAGGAGAATATAGTTTGATTCCTTTTATGTGGAATGAAAAAAAGAGGACGTTAACCATTGGGAAACGGCAGGGTGCGTATAAAGGCATGTCGAAAGAAAGAGAGTTTCGTATTGTTTTAGTTTCTTCCGAGAAGGGAAGAGGTGTAGAAAAAAACTCACCTGATAAAGTTGTTAAATATGTAGGAAAGAAGGTAGATATTAAACTATAAAGCGTTACACGTGATTCAAAAAATAAAAAGATCTTCTCTCACCGGATTTTGACATGACCCCCGAAAGTTGGACAAAAAACTTTCGGGGTTTTGTTATGTCTAAAAAGAGAAAGAAACA
>NZ_CEVCIF010000047.1:0-30443 GCF_982245605.1 Coprobacter fastidiosus
GTATGTAAATAGATCGAATCCTCTGTAAGCAGCGCGAATGGCAATATTGACAATATACACATCTTCTCCTTGTACTTGTACCGTATAAGGATATTTTAATATATTATCGGGCAGGAGAGAGGATTTTTGTTCCGGATAGTTAATGGTAACTCCTCGTAAACCGCTATTTTTTTGCATGGTGATAAATGGAGTTCCATTTTCATCGCCTTTACCGTTATATACTTGTATAATGCTACCTCCGCCTACGGGAGTGGTACTATTATCGATTGCCCCTTTTAGTTCTACTCCCGACGGAATATTTAGGTTGCCGTTAAATCGGTAAGTTCCCGGAGGTAAAAATACGATACCTCCTCCTTCTGCAGCTGCTTGATCTAATAATTTTTGAAGTCCGGAGGTACAATCTGAATTTCCGGAAGGATCTACGCCGTTTTTCATCTCTGCTTTATACAACGTCAATCTTTCCGGTTTTTGTTTTTGTGTATCGTGACTAATCTGAGGAAATTCAGGTAATGGTTTTACCGTAATTGGAGAATGATCGATATACCCTTTAAAAAGAGATTTATTATCGATATTACAAGCTTCTTTAAATCTATTTCCTGTAATAATATATTGAGCATTAGTACCTATGTGTATTTGTGGGGAACTATTATTGAAATCGCAACTGGTGCAAGATAAGATTCCTCCGTTTATATTTATTTTGCCCTCTTTTATTTCACAACTTTGCATCATGACACGTGTAGATGCTTCTTTATCTGTCGTGATTGCATTTTGATTTGTCGAGATGTCGCATCCCATCATGTGAAGCGTTGCTCCGACACCCGGAGAAATGACAAACCCATTATCACAATCATCGATATGTATTTTTGAAAATAAAATTCCGGCATTGGAAATAGCGTCTATTTTTACAGCGTTTTTGCAGTTTTTGAATGATAATTCATAGTTGTGCCCGTTAGGGAACGATCCCGGACTTGCTGTGGAGGGTGCGGCATTGAAACCTGTATGATAACCTTCGATGCTGACATAACAAGTGTAAGACCAGTCATTGCGTCGCATCATGATACCGGTTCCGTTTTCATAAATCCATTGTTCGTGCGGTCCTCCTATTTGTGGAGAACCCTCTAATCCTGAACCGCTCCAGTAAGCCGGAGAAAAATCGACACGGTCTATACGTCCTACATCTGCGATGTTGTCAAATTCTATACCGACCGAAAGGGGAGTTCCGTATATATCGTAAAAAACAGGACAGCCGGCAGTCTGTTCATCGAAAATTTCTATTCCGAAATAACTGTTCACCAAGGTAACGTTTCTGACATTGCAGAAATTGTTTCCGAAAATCCCATTTCGTCCCATTCTTATAGAAACCGGATACGGAACAATATTGTCTGCAGTTTGTTCCGGATACCAGATTGCCATATCCCGAAAACCGGCAGCCGGTTCTAATGTGATCAGAGGAGTTCCGGCGGCATCATCTCGTCCGTTGTATGCCATTAGAATAGTCCCTTCTATCGGTTCTCCTTTTACCGGTTTTTTCCATTCTCCCCGAAGTGTGACCCCCTTGGGAATTGTTAGATTGCCTTTTATGACATATTTTCCCGAAGGAACAAAAACTGTACCTCCAAAACGGGTTGCTACGTTATTTATAAGTTTTAATTTATTTAATGCTGTTTGAAATGCTTCTGTGTCGTCAGTTATGCCGTCACCTTTTGCCCCCATCTCCTTTACATTAAAAGCATAAACAAATGCATCCGGTGTAGGGTATTGGGGTGTTGCCAATTCCCATGTGATGGTTGTCGGGACGGGTCTCTGACTCCAGACTGTTGTTATACAGCAAAAAAGAAATAAAAATGAAATAATAGGTATTCTTTTTCTCATGGTGTATTTTGTTTTATTAATAATAAACAAAGATATGGGCGATGTATTATGAATTTTCTTATTTTGGAATAAAAAAGGAATTAAATTATGATTAAATAGATCGGATTTAATTGTGGAAAGGTCCAAATGTTTATTTCAAAGAAAAAATAAGGATATTCCCATGTATAACGGAGATATCCTTATTCTCTTTCACGTAATAAATGTTATATTAATATTAAATCGAACAAGTTTTGATAAAAGGTTTATTGAATAACTATTTTCTTACAGAAACTATGATTTTGATTGTTGACATGAACAACATATATTCCTTGTTCCATCGGAACTTGCACTTGTCGTGATTCCGATTGGCAAGAGAAAACTTTTTCTCCGTTTATTCGAAATATGTTTATTTCTGATTTTCCGGAAAATCCTTTTAAACAAATATTACCGTTAGCATAAAAAATGTTCGAGTCCTTTTGAGAAGTCGATTTTACAGTATTTTCATAATCATCGTTAATGACATACGCTTCATGTATCGACCAATAGTTGGTTTTCGTATTACCCGTTTGTACGACTTTAAAATAGCGGGCATTTTGTGTAGGAATACTGATGATCGTCATCATGCTACTACCTTCTCCTGTTGCGATAGGTTCTCCCCAGTCAAGGTCGTCATCAGAGACATACAGTTCATATTTTGCCGGAGTATCATTGGGGCTGCCTGTCGTGTCGAGAATGATGAGATTGAATTTTTGTTTGTTTCGCATGTCTACTTTAAACCAGTCTCCCGGTTCTTTTTGAGAACCGCTGGTCCATCGGGTATCCTCTTTTCCATCTATGGCATTATTGGCACTATTACTGTTTTTTGAGCCGGAGGCGATCCAGCCTGTTCTGTCCAGTACACTGGACTGTGGTATCGCCAATGTCGGAGTGTTACTCATGTTATTTTTCCAGAGTTCACATTTCGAGGTTGTTATTCCTTTCCCATCTAAAACGGAAGATTGGGCTGAAAATCGAGATTCATTATCTGAATTCAATAGCGGGTCTTTCAGTGTAATGTGAGATGCTGTAATATTCAACTTACCTCCGATAATATTGGCAAATCTGTCTTTCCCTGGTTGTACGAAGCTGGCTGCAATCAGATTGACTGTCCCGTTTTCTACTTGTACCCCTTGTAGAGCGCTGCCCCAATAGTCAGAGTTATGTAAAGTTACTCTTCCGGTAAAGTTCGCTGTTGTTTCGATATATCGAGTATTCGGTTCTCCCGTAGATACAATCTGATTATTAATAAAGTCGAACCCTTTACTGTTTAATGCATCGAAACAATATGCTCTTCTTGCTCCATCTATCGCCATTCCTACACTTATACCGTTAGAAGCGTTTTCGGCATTATTGCCGGTAAACAGTAATCCACGTTGAGCACCGAAAGCGAAGTTATTGTATAACCATTCATCTTTACAATTTTCAACCACTAAAAAGTCGAAGTTTTCATAACCATAGGTATATACCATATCTTTATAAGCTTCTATAGAATTGCTGAAGCTACCAAATTTTGTCTGGTAACCGCAAGCATAGACGATGAGATTATATTGTAGATTGCAGATTTTTCCGTTTTCCGATCCTCCACCTACTTTTATTCCGGTTTTTAGCGAATGTCCCGAAATATAATCGATATAATGGTTATCGCATTTGTATGTAAATAAATCGAAACCTTGATAAGCAGCTCGAATACCGACATTAACAATATATACATCTTTTCCTTGTACTTGTACGCAATAAGGATAGACGATAGGGTTGGGAAGGTCTGAGGTTTTTTGTTCAGGATAGTCGAATACGACGCCTCTTAATCCGCTATTTTCTTTCATCGTCATAAAAGGTTGGGCGTTTAAATTTCCTTTCCCTGAATATACTTGCAGGATACTCCCGGGACCGACAGGAGCAGAGCTGTTATCCAGAGCTCCTTTTAATTCTACTCCTGAAGGAATATTCAGATTTCCTAATACCTTGTATTTCCCCGGTGGAAGATAAACGATTCCTCCTCCTTCAGCAGCGGCTTTATCTAAAGCTTTTTGTATAGCTTGAGTGTTATCGGTATTTCCGTCAGGATTTGCACCGAATTCAGGATCTGTTGCCAGGTACAAATATTCTCTGTCCGGTTTTTGTTTTTGATTTTCTAACATTGCCACGGGAAATTCCGGAAGTTTTTCCAATGAAACAGGAGTGTGGTCTATAATACATTCCAATAAAGAATGATTCTCTATGTTTACTTTTTCTTTGAACCGATTTCCCGTAATTATGCTTCTGGCATTTCTTCCGAGAACGATTTGTGGTGCGGGATTATAAAAATCGCAGTCGATAAAAGTCAAAATAGCCCCATTGATATTGACATTCCCCTTTTGAATTTGATTTTGAAGAATCATAATACGGGTAGAGCTTTCTGCATCTGTGACAAAAGCGTTTTGAGTTGCATCTATTTCGCAAGTATGAAAATGCAATGCACCTGCAGTACCTTTGTTTACGACTACACCGTTTTCACAGTTTTTTATGATGCTTCGTGTAAATTGTATTCCTGAGTTGGCAATAGCATCGCATTGGATACCCGTTTTACAACCGATAACTTTCAATTGGTAATTTTGTCCGTTGGGTTTAGACCCTTCATTCGTAATCGATGGAGCTGCGTTGAACCCTACTTTATAACCTTCTACAGTGATATTGGTAGTATATGACCAGTCGTTTTTACGCATCATGATACCGGTTCCGTTTTCGTAGATCCATTTATCGAATGATCCGCCTGCTGCTGGAGAGTCGGGAAGCCCTGATCCGCACCAATAAGCCGGAGAAAAATCTACGCGGTCTATACGTCCTACGTCTGCGATGTAGTCGATTTCGATACCAACCGATAGAGGACTTCCGTATATGTCATAAAAGACCGGACATCCTCCTCCGTTTACTCGGGAGATTGCAATACCGATATAGGAGTTGACTAGTGTAATATTTTTAACATTACAATATTCATTCCCGAAATGTTTGGGCTTACCCATTACGATAGAAGCGGGGTAGGGTACGATATTATCCGGAGTTTGTTCCGGATACCAAATTGCTAAATCCATGACTCCGGCTGCCGGCTCCATTGTAATCAACGGGGTAGCATTCTCATCTCCTCGTCCTGCGTATGCCATAAGAATAGTCCCTTCTATCGGTTGCCCTTTTTCCGGTTTTTTCCATTCGCCTCGTATTGTCACCCCTTTGGGAATATTAAGATTTCCTTTGATGACATATTTTCCGGCTGGTACGAATAGTATTCCGCCGTTGACTTTTGATGGACCAACATTAGTCAGGCTGTTAAGCCCTTTCTGGAAACTTTCGGTATCATCTGTTATACCGTCGCCTTTAGCTCCGAAGTCGGTAACCGAGTATCCCGCTACGAAAGCGTCTTTTGTCGGGTAGGCAGGTTTTATAAGCCGCCAATTTTGGGCGTACAGCGAACTCATGCCTATGACTGTCATAAGAAAACAGGTGCAAATTTTTTTCTTCATTTCTATTTTATTTTCAAGTTTAGAATCTGTTTGACAATTTATTGAAAGTAGAGCAGATCGTTAATAAAGTATTTTTATGAGATTTAAATGGGTTTTTAAAATTGAGTTTTAACAAAAATAATTTTACATGCTTATTTTATGGCTCGATTTATTATTAATTGAGAATTAATATTTGTTTGAGATAGAAAATTAATTTGTTTTTATTTCCTCTATTTTTAAAATACTCAAAAAAGAGTGTATGAGTTTGGATATGCCGATAAGGTTGCTTACTTTTACCCGATAAACTTTATAAATTTATCTTTATGAGCCAACAAGATGATTTGCAATATGATGAAGATGACGCCGTGAAATTTATTCGGAATTTTCTTCCTGGAGAAGTCGCTTCTAAGTTTTCTGATGATGATATCAACTATGTAATCGATCTGATATATGAATTTTACGAAAGTAAAGGATATATGGATGAGAACAATGATAGTGAGGTCGATATCATAGAAGATGAACTGACCGAGTATGTGATAACGAATGCTCGTAAAAACGGATTTACACGATTTGATGCGGATGATGTTTCTATGGTAGTTCAAGGTGAACTTGAATATTGCGATTCTATAGGAATGTTCGAATGATTGTTACTTTTATGATTGTATGAAAAGGAATGATATTTATATATCTTTCCGTTTTTTTGTGAGAGTTTGTCTCCAGTACCGTATAGCTCGTTTTTAATGAAAACCAAGATTTATATCATATATTTGCTGACTTTATTGCTATTTTGTCCTTTTTATATAGAGGCACAAGATAATCAATTTGTAAAAGAGAAAAACCGTATATCTCGTTGGATAGATTCGGGAAAACGCTTTTTTAAAAAGAGAGAAAAAAAAGATGAGATACACATAAACCTCCATGAACTTACTTTAGAGGAAAACATTAAAATACCAGTTCCGGCAAGTTCGGCTGTCAATAATTTGAAAACTGCTTTGTCTCAGGAAGTACGTCGTTTGAGCCGGATAAAGCATACTCAATTATCTACGCCTCGAAAAGGAGAAGTTATAAAGGTTGTTATTCCGATGGACCAGCTTTTCCAACCCAATGATACACTTTTGTGGGATAGAGCAGAATTGATTTTGCGTCCGTTTGTCAAATATGTAGAGAATCCCGATTATTATCATATTTTGTTGGCTGCGTATACCGATGATACAGGCAGTGATGCTTATACACGTAGGTTATCCGAATCTCGCGCACGTGCCGTAGCAGGATGGTTACAAGAGCATGGCGGAGTGTCGGATTACATAGTTCCCTATGGTATGGGAAACTCAAATCCTATAATGCCGAATACATCGGATGCCAATAGAACCGAAAATCGGCGTATGGAAATTTATCTTGTCCCGGGTGAGGCTTTGTTAAAGTTAGCAGGAAAAGGAAAGATTACATATTAGTTATAAATGTGCATTGTTATATTGATTTTCAATAGTAAAAGCATGAAATAATTCCGCTTTTTTATAATTTTGCATCTCGAAATCAAAATTAGGATTAATAAAAATATCATAAATACATGGCAAAAGAACTGAAAGACCTGACAAAACGCAGTGAAAATTATTCTCAATGGTATAATGACTTGGTCGTAAAAGCCGATTTGGCGGAACAGTCGGCAGTAAGAGGTTGTATGGTTATAAAACCTTACGGATATGCAATATGGGAGAAAATGCAACGTCAATTAGATGATATGTTTAAGGAAACCGGACATGTCAATGCTTATTTTCCGCTATTGATCCCTAAGTCTTATTTAAGCCGTGAGGCGGAACATGTCGAAGGTTTTGCTAAGGAATGTGCGGTTGTGACTCATTACCGGTTGAAAAATGCAGAAGACGGTTCTGGCGTTATTGTCGATCCGGCAGCAAAACTGGAAGAAGAGTTGATTATACGACCTACTTCCGAAACTATTATTTGGAGTACCTATAAAAATTGGATACAATCTTATCGTGATCTGCCTATTCTCTGCAATCAATGGGCAAACGTGATGCGCTGGGAGATGCGCACAAGGCTATTCTTGCGTACGGCAGAGTTTCTTTGGCAAGAAGGCCATACGGCCCATGCTACCCGTGAGGAAGCGGAGGCAGAGGCTCAACGCATGTTGAATGTGTATGCCGATTTTGCTGAAAATTATATGGCGATGCCGGTAATCAAGGGAGTTAAGTCGGCAAACGAACGGTTTGCCGGAGCTTTGGATACCTATACTATCGAAGCTTTGATGCAAGATGGTAAAGCTTTGCAATCGGGAACTTCTCATTTTCTCGGACAAAATTTTGCAAAAGCTTTTGATGTGCAGTTTGTTGATAAAAATAATAAACTCGACTATGTTTGGGCGACTTCATGGGGAGTTTCTACTCGTTTGATGGGAGCTTTGATTATGTCTCATTCCGATGATAACGGCTTGGTATTGCCTCCTAAGTTAGCACCGATTCAAGTAGTAATAGTCCCCATTTATAAAAATATGGAGCAACTGGCTGTCATTGATGAGAAAGTTGCCGGTATCGTGGCTAAATTGAAAGAATTGGGAATATCTGTCAAATATGACAATGCCGACAATAAACGTCCCGGATTTAAATTTGCCGATTATGAATTGAAGGGAGTGCCTGTTCGTTTGGTTATGGGAGGACGGGATTTAGAAAACAACACGATGGAGGTAATGCGTCGCGATACATTAGAAAAGGAAACGGTCTCTTGCGATAATATCGAATTGTATGTGAAAAAGTTACTGGATGATATTCAGTCTAATATTTATAAAAAAGCTTTTGATTATCGTGCTAAACATATTGTTGAAGTCGATTCTTACGATGAATTTAAAGAAAAGATCGAGGAGGGCGGATTCATCCTTGCTCATTGGGATGGAACACCGGAAACAGAAGCTCGTATCAAAGAAGAAACTAAAGCGACGATACGTTGCATTCCTTTTGATGGAGATATGACTCCGGGTGTTTGTATGGTAACCGGTAAGCCTTCTGCTCGACGAGTTCTATTTGCCCGTGCATATTAAAAACAGACGGTATATTAGTCAATAAGGAAACTTTGAAAAAGGTTTCCTTATTTTTTTGTCATTGATATAGAAAAACGAAACTTTTATTATTTTTGGTTGTTCTAACACAAAAAAATATTATGATTAGTGATTGGGCTTTAGTCTTAGAGGGTGGTGGAATGAGAGGAGTATTTACTTCTGGAGTTCTGGATTATCTTATGGATAAAAACATCTATTTCCCATATACGATAGGTGTATCGGCAGGAGCTTGTAATGGATTATCGTATGCATCGAAACAACGGGGACGAGCTAAAATTTCGAATATAGACTTATTGGATAAATATCATTATATAAGTCCTAAATTTTTTTGGAGCAATAAAAGTATATTGAATATGGACTTTTTATTTGATGAGATGCCCAATAAGGTTCTTCCTTATGATTTTGATACCTATTTTGCATCACCGGATCGTTTTATCATGGTTACTTCAAATTGTGAAACTGGAGAAGCCGAATATTTTGAAGAAAAACGATCTCCGCAAAGATTATTGCAGATATGTAGGGCGTCCAGCAGCCTGCCGTTTGTTTCGCCGATTGTATGGATTGATAATAAACCGATGCTGGATGGAGGAATTTGTGATCCTATACCTTTTCGGAAAGCTTGTGAAGACGGGTATGATCAGATGGTTTTGGTCTTGACACGTAATAAGGGATATAGAAAAGAAGAAAAAGAGGTGAAACTTCCACCATTTTTTTATCATAAATATCCGGCATTGAAAAATCGGCTTTGTCACCGTATGCGTGAGTACAATAAAACGATGGATGAAATAGAAATGATGGAAAAAAATAATCAGGCAATCGTTATACGTCCTCAAAAGCCCTTAGTCGTTGATCGGATAGAACAGAATATAAAAAAATTGACAGATCTATACGAAGAAGGATATTATTGTGCCGAAGCTGTTTTTTCGGCTGTTAACTTGTAGGCATTTATTTTTACTTAATATGTTTTCATAGAAAAGGAGTTCTGCGTTTTTGAAGAATGAACGTAAAAAAACAGTTAAAGAAAACCTTATGTTACGATAATGTTTTAATTTTGCCGACTGAAAATTTTTAAGGATATGAAAAAAAGTCTTATAGCATTGGCATTCGGTACATTAGGTTTGGGGATCGCCGAGTTTGTAATGATGGGAATCTTGCCGGATGTTGCTAAAAATTTGCATATAAGCATTGCTACGGCAGGACATTTGATTTCTGCGTATGCATTAGGAGTCTGTGTTGGTGCACCTATGCTTATTTTAGCGAGAAAATTTCCTTTGAAACGTATTCTGATGGGTTTGGTGGCAATTGTTATGATAGGAAATATCTGTGCATCTTTAGCTCCGAATTATTGGGTAATGCTTGTCGCTCGTTTTATATCCGGATTACCGCATGGAGCTTATTTCGGTGTCGCATCTATCGTAGCTGAAAAATTGGCGGATAAAGGAAAAGGATCGGAAGCCGTTTCTATTATGATTGCGGGAATGACTATTGCAAATTTGTTTGGTGTTCCCTTGGGGACGTCTTTGAGCGCGTCGATATCTTGGCGGTTGACTTTCCTTTTGGTAGGAGCATGGAGTGTTATTATTATGTATTATATTTGGCGGTGGGTTCCTCAAGTCGAGAACTTGCCGGATATGGGGTTGAAAGGACAATTTCGTTTTCTTAAGTCTCCAGCACCATGGTTATTATTAGGTGCGACTATGCTGGGAAATGGAGGAGTATTTTGTTGGTATAGTTATGTAAACCCTTTGTTGACACATGTTTCCGGATTTTCACCTCATTCGATTACTTTCTTTATGGTTCTTGCCGGGTTTGGTATGGTCGTGGGTAATTTGACGGGAGGAAAAATGTCTGATAAATATACACCGGGAAGGGTAGCGGCTTTTGCACAGGGGAGTATATGCATTGTATTGCTCATGATTTTCTTTTTTGCAAAAGTTCCTTGGTTGTCAGTCCTTTTAATGTGCCTTTGTACAGCCGGTCTGTTTGCGGTTTCAAGCCCGCAACAAGTATTGCTGATTCGTTATTCTAAGGGTGGAGAAATGTTGGGGGCGGCAAGTGTCCAGGTTGCATTCAATTTGGGAAATGCTATTGGTGCTTATTGTGGAGGATTGCCCCTACAAGCCAATATGGGTTACCAATATCCGGCACTGATCGGAGCTCCTTTTGCCTTATGCGGTTTTATTTTGTTGACGATCTTTTTTAGAAAATACGAATCTATGAGAATCCGGTCATAATAAAGATTGTGCATCGATCATTTTTTGTATAAGAAGAGCTGCATCACGACCATCCGTAAGCCCATGGTGTGCACTGATAGAGATAGGAAGAGTATATTTCTTTTCGTGATTATATACTATTATAACCTAAGATGAAGAAAGAAAAAATATCTCCATACTGTGTACGGTATAAGGGGCTTTTCACTTTCAAGACCTTTGACGAGGCGGTGAAAAAACTTTCCGAACTCTCCGAGAAATATTCTTCGGAAGATTACGATGAGGTCTTGGTGAACATTTCTTTGGGTCGAAATTGTAGCGACCGTGAGAAATGCCGTCCTTGTATTTTTCGCAAGAGGAACGCACGAAAGACTTGAAGTCCTCACAACAGCAATAAGTAATGCGGTATTCCATGTGTGTAACAGACATTATTCCAGCAACATTAAAAATGCTTGGATTGAAAAATATAGAAGCAAAAGCAGGAAAATGGGAAATCATTTATTGCTTGTATTCCACAAATTCCAAGCCACAAAAATTTAAATATATTGTTGAATGGAATGGTAATTGGGAAGAACGCCAAACTGAAATGAAAGATATTCTAAAAATGAAACTGGAAATGTTATGAAAAAGATAATATTAGTATGTAAATAGTATATAATTACGTTGAATATTATAACAATAAAAGAATCAAAGCCCGGTTAAATGGAAAGAGTCCGGTACAATACCGAACTCTTTCTATTACGGGATAATGTTTAACTTGTCCAACTTTTGGGGGTCACTTCATTTTGAGACCGCCTCTTCTGGATTTTTGTAAGGAGAATTATCCTTTGCGATAAAATTCTAAATCTTCAACATTGAATTTACTGATAAATTCAGCCTGTTTTTTTACTTCAGCTTCTCCGAAATGGATATATACTTCTGCCGAATTGCGGAATGAATCGCATCGGGTCGTATCTAATAGCAATAAATGTCCCATAATGATGTGACCGGCCATTTCTACCATACGGCGTGCATGAAAATCGATATATTCGTTGTCTTTAGTCTCGACAACCGAAGCCACTGTTTTTTCGTAAATTTCAGTCATGGCTTTTAACCGGTTCTGTAAAGGAACTAACTCAGGACAGATTGTTTCCTGTTCATAGAACTTCATCATATTAAGGAATGTCCCGGTAGTTACGTGACGGATAGCAGCGACAACTTGCAATTGTGTTGTACCTTCATAAATAGAAGTGATACGAGCATCCCGATAAATACGTTCACAAGCATAGTCTTTCATGAATCCCGAACCTCCGTGAATCTGTACACAATCATAAGCATTTTGATTACAGAATTCACTGCTCATTCCTTTGGCAAGAGGAGTGAAAGCATCGGCTTGTCTTTGATATTTTTTCATCTCGTCACGTTCCTCTTTTTCGAGTTTACGTTCTTTTGAAATATCTTCATATACTTTATACATATCTACAAAACGGGTTGTCTCATAAAGTAATGAACGAGATGCGTCGAGTTTGGCTTTCATCAGAGATAACATTTCATAAACGGCTGGAAATTCGATGATTGCTTTACCGAATTGTCGTCGTTCTTGAGCATAAGTAAGAGCCTCTCTATAAGCTGCTTCAGATACTCCGACCGATTGTGCAGCAATTCCCAGACGAGCACCGTTCATCAATGCCATGACATATTTGATCAACCCCATTTTGCGATCTCCGCAAAGCTCGGCTTTGGCATTTTTGAATACCAGTTCACAAGTAGGAGAACCCTTGATTCCCATTTTGTTTTCTATGCGTCGAACGGTTACGCCGCCATCGTTTTTATCGTAGATAAACATTGATAATCCGCGGCCGTCTTTGGTCCCTTCTTCCGAACGAGCCAGAACAAGGGCTATGTGTCCGTCTCCATTTGTAATGAATCGTTTTACACCGTTCAAATACCAGCATCCGTCTTTTTCACTGTAAGTTGCTTTTAACATAACAGCTTGAAGATCTGAGCCGGCATCCGGTTCGGTCAAGTCCATGGCCATAGTTTCTCCGGCACAAACACGAGGGAGATATTTTTGTTTTTGTTCTTCGCTGGCAAATTCGTAGATAGTCTCAGCACAATCTTGCAGTCCCCAAATATTAACAAATCCGGCATCTGCGCGACTTACCATATCGGCTGCCATGATATACGGTACAAGAGAAAAGTTCAGTCCGTTATATCGGCGAGGGATAGAAATTCCCATTAAGCCGGCTTTTACAAGGGCGTCCAGATTTTTTTCTGTTCCGGAAGCATATTTAACCCGTCCGTTTATAACTTGAGGACCTTCATGGTCTACGCTTTCGGCATTGGGAGCAACGATGTCTCCGCATATCTCACCGGCGATTTCAAGAACTTTTTCATAACTGTCCATCGCATCTTCAAAATCGATGGGAGCATAGTCATATTTTTCGGCATCGGTATAGTTCCGTTCTTTAAGAGCTACCAAACGCTTCATTAGCGGATGGTTCAAGTGATGTTTAAGGTCACTGTTATCTAAATAAAAATTAGCCATATTCTTTTGAGTTTATTATTTGCTATTCTTCTTATAATATTTGATCATTTTCGGAAGAATATCTTCTACAGTTCCGGTAATTACATAATCTGCTATTGTGTTGATCGGTGCATTCGGATCATTGTTGATTGCGATGATCATCGAACTGTCTTGCATACCGGCAATATGTTGTATCTGTCCGGAAATACCGCAGGCAATATACAGTTTCGGGCGTACGGTAACACCTGTTTGTCCGATCTGACGTTCATGTTCTGCATAACCTGCATCGACGGCGGCACGAGAAGCTCCTACTTCCCCACCGATGGTAGCGGCGAGATCATAAAGTAACTTGAAATTTTCTTTCGATCCTACTCCATAACCTCCGGCAACGATAATCGGGGCACTTTTGATGTTGATTTTTGATTTTTCGATCTGTCGTTCGATTACAGAAACGACAAAGTCGGTATCCGAAACATATTTTGATGCATCCAGTTTAACTACTTCGCCTTTATATGTTGGAGAAACGATTTCTTTTTTCATTACACCTTC
The DNA here is from genome assembly GCF_982245605.1 of Coprobacter fastidiosus. NCBI lineage: Bacteria > Pseudomonadati > Bacteroidota > Bacteroidia > Bacteroidales > Barnesiellaceae > Coprobacter > Coprobacter fastidiosus. Next base: position 13,696 of record NZ_CEVCIF010000047.1, read on the forward strand.
GCGCACTGTTGCCATTTGAGGTCGACACTCCGGATTAACGATGGTTGCAACGATATTTCCTCCGAAAGCCGGGCGAATTTGGTATAATAAATTTTCGTAAGATTTTCCTGCTTTTTTATCCTCGTGAGATCCTATTTCAAGAGCAGTACAATCTGCTGTTAATCCGCTATGCAAAGCAGAAGAGACACGAGGTCCTAAATCGCGGCCGATGCTGGTTGCTCCCATAAGACAGATTTGAGGCTTTTTCTCTTTGAAAAGGTTGATAAGAACCGATGCGTGAGGCTGTGACGTATAAGGATAAAGCCTTTTGTCATCGACAAGGTAAACCGTATCAGCCCCGTATGGGAAAATTTGTTTTTCTACTCCGTCTAAATTGCTACCGATAACAAGAGCCTCAAGTTTACAATTCAGTTGATTGGCCAACGAACGGCCTTTAGTAAGCAATTCCAAGCTTACATCGGCGATGATGCCGTCTTCTATTTCGCAATATACAAATAAGTTATTCATACGATTTTCTTTTGGAGAGTTAATGATTTTTTGTCACGTATCTGATTATTATCCGATTGTGTGGTTTACTATTAACTCTTTCATGAGTTCATCTATTTCTGTGTCGTTTCCGGATAATTTTTTACTTTCTTTAGCCTGAAAAACGACATTCTCGATTTGTTTTACCTTTGTCGGAGACCCAGCTAATCCTACTTGATCCAGGTCTGCATCAACGTCGGACACACTCCATTCCGTTAGATTCAGATAAGGGCGGTTTTCGTATAAATTGCTGAAATAGTCATTATCCTGATTTTGTCTTTCACTGATGGTTTTGGCATATTTATACCGCTGTATTAGTTTCGCATTGCGCGGACGGCAATCATCTGCACTTCCATTAACGGTTATGACTACCGGATATTTGGCTTCTACAACTTCGACACCTCTTTCCAGACGTCTTTTGACTTGTATTTTGCCGTCCTGAACTTTTAAGATTTTTTCTGCATAAGTAATTTGTGGCAAACCAAGTTTTTCTGCGACTTGAGGGCCTACTTGGGCTGTGTCCCCGTCAATTGCTTGACGGCCTCCGATAATAATATCGTAGTCTTTCATTTTCTTGACAGCGCAAGCCAATGCATAAGATGTTGCTAATGTATCAGCACCGGCGAATGCCCGGTCGGTAAGTAATACCCCGCCGTCAGCTCCTCTGAACAAGCCTTCTCGTATAATATCAGCGGCGCGAGGAGGTCCCATAGTCAGTAATGATACGGTCGATCCGGGGTACTGTTCTTTTAATTGCAGAGCCTGTTCGAGTGCATTCAGGTCTTCTGGATTAAAAATAGCGGGTAATGCTGCTCGATTTACCGTTCCGTCGGCTTTCATGGCATCTTTACCTACATTTCTCGTATCCGGTACTTGTTTGGCAAGTACGATAATTTTTAAACTCATAATTGATAGAGATATTAGATTTGAAATATTGTTATCTAAAAAGCATTTTTCAACGCTCCACAAATTTACTGAAAGCTGTTAATCTGACAAGTATTTTTATTGAAAATTTGATGTTCCGGAAGATGTTCCGAACGAATTCTTAAGGATAAAAGCAATTTTTTTAGATAGGCTTTTGTGCATGTTACTGTTGTTTGATTCATATCTGTTTTATTATCTTTGAATCGTAAAAATATGATTTATGAAACAGGAGAGCGATAGTTTTCAGTTTGAGAATACAACAGAGTGGGAGAGTGCCGGAGTTGGAGTCATCCGTCAGATTATGGCTTATAATAAGAATATGATGATGGTTAAGGTTAAGTTCGAAACAGGAGCGGAAGGTGCACCTCATACACATCCGCATACTCAGGCTACGTATGTTGTAAGCGGAATATTTGAATTTACCGTAGGAGGTGAAACCGAGATTGTTCGTGCCGGAGATGGCGTTTATATGCGCTCGGGAATATTGCATAGTTGCAAATGTATAGAGACCGGTATTTTAATCGATACATTTACTCCTATGCGGGAAGATTTTATTAAATGATTATTGGGGCAAACTTTTTATCGTTCTTTTGACGAGGAGTTTAAATTATTTTTCTTGTTTAGTAGATATTGTCGTATAGCTATCGAAATAAATAATACCCACATTAATATCATGCTTATGTTATTGATTTTAGGAGTGATTTTATTTAACTGAACAGGTAATAGTATCCAAATAAATAAAAACAGAGTTAAGCAGGTCTCTATACTGGATAATTTGCTGTTTGCGGATAATAACATGATCAATAACGGAAAAATATAGATACCGTTGTAAACGAATGCTTGCTGGGGAACTAATACACAAATCATAGCCGCTAAGCCAAAACGGATTAAAGAAGATTTGGTCGTAAAGAATAATCCTGTGGAAAGCAATCCCAAGATATAAGTTAGATATTTACCCGTTTCGTAAAGTATAAATTGATTTTCTATGTTCAATGTCTTTCCTAATTGTAGGAATAAAGGAATGATCCCAAACCGATATACCGAGAAAGACATTCCGTAAATAGCTGTTTGTTCTTTTACATTTTCATACAGTTGACCGATATTTTCGAATCCGTTTTCAAAAAATAAAAAAGGTAGGAATGCCAATAAAAAAGCAAGAATTGCATATTGGAAAAATGTTTTGTATTCTTTTTTGTATAAATAATATAAGCTGAATATAGCCGGAAATATCTTTAAAACAGAGGCGATAGCCAGACAAATTATTCCATACCATTTTTTTTCGTTTTGATCTTTCACATATACGAAGTAATTGATGCAAGCTGCTGAGATCATAATTTCGTTTCCACGCTCCAAAGCGTAAAGATTGATGGATGAAAAAAATATGATAAACAATATGATCGGAGAACATTTATATTTTTTACACAAAAGATATAGAGAATGAAATAATAGGAAGAGCGAGAGTAATGTAAAGAAAAAGCAGCTCAATACGGCTATTTGAGAATTCCAACAATCTTCAAGCGATATTGAAGAGTAGTTGGTAAGCAAAGTAAACGGATATAAGATCATGTAAGAGAACGGTAAATAATTTTTGTTACAAGTACCGTTCAATTCATTATAATACGGGTTCTTATCGGCAATATAAATTAGAGTATTATAGAAGTCGGCAAAGAAATTATCTAATTTCAGAAAAAATACATGAAGTTGGTGTGAGGGATCTGCAAACAATAGTATGATCCAGATACAAGCTAATAAAAAAGTAAGTCCTGTAAATATTTTTTTGATTCTACTTTGGTTCATAAACGCATTACTTGAATGTCTTAAAAAACAATGTAATGCAAATATATTATATATTTAAAGTAATAAGAAACCTTGTTTGATTATTTTATAATATTGGAAAGAATTGCATGTTTGTAAAATTAGACTGTTATAATATAAAAAACGATATGCACTCTAAAAGTTAAACGAAAACTTTTAGAGTGCATATCGTTTTTCTTATCGGTATGTTATTCGTAACTGCTTCCATCGAAACAGTGAGTGCAAATACATTCTTTAGGTAAACCTATTGATTTGACGAGCGTTTCCAATGGATTGAATTTCAAAGTCGTAATATTCAGATCTTTTCGGATGCAATCCACCATTTTGCAATATTGGGGAGAATTTGTGGTTGCATAAGCCGGGAGATTTTTAGAGCAATCTCCTTCAAGATTTTTTATAACCCTCCGCGTGATGAGTTCCAACTCCGATTTTGAACCTGTGAAATTCAGAAACTTACAAGGGTAAATTAATGGAGGACAACTGATGCGCATATGCACCTCTTTAGCTCCATAACGATATAAATCATTTACATTGTCATGAAGTTGAGTTCCCCTGACAATAGAGTCATCACAAAAAACGACCTTTTTATCTTTCAATAATTTTTTGTTAGGGATCAGCTTCATTTTTGCTACCAGTTCTCGCATTTCTTGTGTAGGAGGAGTAAAACTTCTCGGCCATGTCGGAGTATATTTAACGATCGCTCTTTTATATGGAATTTGTTTTCCGACAGCATATCCCAGAGACATGCCGACCCCGGAATCGGGAATACCTGATACAAAATCTGCATCGATATCATCGTTTTTACCCATTTCCACACCGCAGTCGAAACGCATCTCGTCAACATTCTTCCCTTCATATTCGCATACGGGATAACCGTAATATACCCAAAGGAAAGAACATATTTGCATTTTTTTATTGGGTTTTCGCAGTTGAGTAAAACCATCGGCTGTAATTTGAACGATTTCTCCCGGTCCTATATTATAATCCATTTCATAACCCAGATTCGGAAAACTGCAGGTTTCGGATGATACCGCATAACCGTTTTCCCCTTTTCCTATCATGATAGGTGTTCGTCCATATTTATCCCGTGCCGCAATAATTCCGTTTTCTGTAAGAAGAAGCATCGAACAAGAACCTTTCAATCGATTGTAGACATTCTCTATCCCTTCGACAAAAGTTTTGCCTTCGATAATAAGCATGGACACCAATTCTGATTGATTGGTAATGCCGTTACTGTGTTCGCAAAAGTGATTTCCTTTTGCCAAAAGTTCCTTTTCAAGTTCCGGCAGATTAGTTACTTTAGCAACTGTTACTACGGCAAATTTCCCTAAATGAGAATTGATGATAATCGGCTGAGCATCGGTATCGCTGATAACGCCTATTCCTGAATTTCCTGAAAAAGAAGGAAGGTCAGCCTCGAATTTTGTACGGAAATAAGAATTCTCGATATTATGAATCGAGCGAGTAAAATTTCCGTTATTCAAAGTTACCATACCTCCACGTTTTGTTCCCATGTGAGAATTGTAATCTACCCCATAAAAGAGGTCGGCTACACAACTTTCTTTTTTTATCGTTCCAAAAAAACCGCCCATTGTTTATTGAATATAATACTTAATTGTAGATGTGTTGTTATTGATGTTAAAAAGAACGGGAACGTTCGGTATATACCCGAGCGTTCCCGTTATAGCATTATTATTTTTTATGCTGTTTTACCCATTTGCGGGCATTTACGAATGCCTCTATCCACGGGGTCACCTGATCTTCGTTTTTACGGTTGGTCGGATAATACCCCCATTGCCATGGGAAAATCGCGCGTTCGAGGTGTGGCATCATAGCCAAGTGCCGTCCGTCGTTTGTTGCGATACCCGCAACGGCAAAAGGTGATCCGTTCGGATTGGCCGGATAAGCATCGTAGCTGTATTTTGCTATGACATTATATTTGTCGATATCATAAGGTAATTCGAATTTTCCTTCTCCGTGAGCTACCCATACTCCTAATTTGCTGCCTGACAGAGATCCGAACATTACTGAATTATTTTCGGGAATAGTCAAGCCGATAAATTCAGATTCGAATTTATGTGAATCATTATGTCGCATCTTAGGTTTCTTTTCGTGATCCGGAGTCAATAGTCCCAATTCTACCATAAGTTGACAACCGTTACAAATACCTAAACTTAGAGTATCCTCACGTGCATAGAAATTGTCCAAAGTGGCTTTGGCCTTTTCATTCCAAAGAAATCCTCCGGCCCAGCCTTTGGCAGAACCTAATACATCCGAATTGGAAAAGCCGCCGCAATAAACGATCATGTTTATATCTTCAAGCGTTTCCCGCCCGCTGATCAAATCGGTCATATGGACATCTTTGACATCGAAACCGGCCAAATAAAGAGAATAAGCCATTTCCCGATCTCCGTTTACACCTTTTTCCCGAATAATAGCCGCTTTTATGCCGCTCGGCTTTCTGCGGTCGGCACTGATTCCGTATTGTGCCATTTTTCCGGTGAAATCGTCATTAAATTTAATTTGTAAAGGTTGTTCCTTATAGTTGTTGAATCGTGCGGCAGCAGCTTTTTCTCCGCTTTGTTTACGATCGAGCAGATAAGAAGAAGAAAACCATACGTCACGCAAATAATCGATTCCAAACTGATATTCTGCATTGTCTTTCTTGACCAGAATGTGACGTTCTTTGCAAGGCCGTCCGATTTTGGAAAACCCGATGCCGTTATTTTGCAAAATCTTTTCGACGCTGTTCTTGTCTTTTACCTGAATCAATACTCCTGGATTTTCACTGAAAAGGATTTTTATAATATCTTTTTCTGCGATTTTATCGAGATTTATTTCCAAACCGCCTTCCGGATTTCCAAAGTTCATTTCGAGCAGGGCAGTAATCATACCGCCGGCCGAAATATCATGACCTGCCAGAATGAGGTCCTTTTCGATTAATTCTTGTATTGTATTGAACGCTGAAGCGAAGTATTCCGAATCTTTTACAGTAGGTGCTGTTTTACCGATTTTTCCGAGCGATTGTGCAAAAGCCGATCCCCCGAGCTGAAAATTATCGAATGAAAAATCTATATAATAAATAGCCGTATTGCGATCACGAATGAGTACAGGAGAAACGACTTTTTTTATGTCCGACACTTCACCTCCCGCTGAGATGATGACAGTCCCCGGAGCGAAAACTTTTTCGTCACCGTATTTTTGAGTCATAGACAGACTGTCTTTTCCTGTGGGGATGTTGATTCCCAGATCACAAGCAAATTGACTGCAAGCCTCCACCGCTTTATATAGACGGGCATCTTCACCTTCATTTTTACATGGCCACATCCAGTTGGCGCTTAACGATACACTTTTCAATCCCTCTGTCATCGGTGCCCATACGATGTTGGTAAGAGCTTCCGATATGGCAAGTACCGAACCGGCAGCCGGATCGATCATGGCTGCTTGCGGTGCATGTCCGATAGAAGTAGCAATACCCGATTTCCCCCGATAATCCAAAGCTACTACGCCACAATCGCTGAGAGGTAGTTGTATTTCACCCTGACATTGTTGGCGAGCCACTTTCCCGGTTACGGAACGATCTGCTTTATTGGTCAGCCAATCTTTGCAAGCTACGGCTTCAAGTTGTAGGACATTTTCCAGATATTCATGTATCTTTCCGGTTTCGTAGGCAACGTCCTGATAATTCTCTTCGACCGTGTGATCTTTCATAAAGGTACGGGGCGCTTTGCCAAACATATCCTCCATGGCGAGATCTATCGGTTTTATTCCGTCTTTTTGTTCAAAGACAAAACGCATGTCACCGGTAGTTTCTCCTACGACATACATCGGTGCACGTTCACGGTCTGCGATCTTTCTAACATGATCGATGTCTTTTTCACCGATAAGCATTCCCATGCGTTCCTGACTTTCGTTTCCGACAATTTCTTTTGCAGAAAGAGTCGGGTCACCTATCGGCAATTTGTCCATCTCGATTTTACCACCTGTCGTTTCTACCAGTTCCGACAAGGCATTCAAATGTCCTCCGGCTCCATGGTCATGAATAGAAACGATGGGGTTATTGTCCGATTCGGCAAGTGCACGAACGACATTCGATACACGTTTCTGCATTTCAGGATTAGCGCGTTGTATAGCGTTTAGTTCGATAGCATTGGCATATACACCGGTTTCTACGGATGATACAGCACCGCCTCCCATTCCGATACGGTAGTTATCTCCACCCATAACGACAACTTTCTCACCGGGTTTAGGAGTCCCTTTGAGAGCGTCCCGCATAGTTCCGAAGCCGACACCTCCTGCCAACATGATAACTTTGTCGTATGCAAATTTTTTATAGTTCTCCGCGTGCTCAAAAGTAAGAAGAGATCCGCAGATCATCGGTTGTCCGAATTTGTTCCCAAAATCCGATGCCCCGTTTGATGCTTTTACCAGAATTTGTTCCGGTGTTTGATAAAGCCATTTCCGTTCTGGCATAGCTTTCTTTTCCCATTCGCGCCCCTTTTCCGTTCTGGGATATGAGGTCATATATACTGCTGTTCCGGCAATAGGTAAACTCGCTTTCCCACCGCCTAATCGGTCGCGTATTTCTCCACCTGTTCCGGTTGCAGCTCCGTTAAACGGTTCTACGGTAGTCGGGAAATTATGTGTTTCCGCTTTTAGGGAAATAACGGTTTTTATATCTTTAATTTCAAAAAAATCGGGCTTGTCTTGTGATGCCGGAGCAAATTGTTCGATTACCGGTCCTTCGTTAAAAGCAACGTTGTCCTTATATGCCGATACTAATTTGTTCGGATTTTCTTCGGATGTTTTTTTTATTAATTTAAATAAAGAGCTTTCTTTTTCTTGTCCGTCGATGATAAAAACTCCATTGAATATTTTATGTCGGCAATGTTCTGAGTTGACTTGGGAAAACCCGAATACTTCGCTATCGGTAAGTTTTCGTCCGATTTTTTTTCCTAAATCGTTCAAATAATTTATTTCATCTTCACTTAGAGCAAGTCCTTCCTGTTTGCTGTATGAAGCGATGTCGTCTATATAGACGATGGGATCAGGTAATTTGTTTATTTCAAAAATAGACTGATTTAGTCCGTTATACATGCGTTGGAGCATCGGATCGTGATCTGCCTTTTCGCTTTTTACAGGGAAATATTCTTCGATACGGGTTATTCCTTTTAATCCCATGTTTTGGGTAATTTCCACAGCATTGGTACTCCACGGGGTAATCATTTCTTTACGAGGACCGACGAACCAGCCGTCGATAATTTGTTCGTTTAGTACTTCGGCCTCACTGAAGAGCCAGCTCAGTTTCTCTGTTTCATGGGACGAAAGAGTGTGATCGGTATCGACTGCTATCACATTCCGGGAAGGTGTTTTGAAAAAAAGAACCATTATAGTCTATTTAAATTGTGAATTATTTTGACTGTTATTATTGTTCTTAATAATATTTTTATTCTCTTATCTTTATGTAATAAGACATCTGCACTTTGATTCGAAATATAAAAAAGAGATGTTATCCTTTCTCAGATTTCGTTTGCAAAATTAATCAAAAGCTGCGTTCTTTAAAACAATAAAGCCAAAACAATTGGCGGAAATGTAACATTTATGACTTATATTTGCATTTCAGAAACAGATTAACTGTGTAAATAGGGAAATAGTGGATTTGGTATTATACACAATTATAAGAGGTTTGGCTATCGGTATTTTGGTATCGGCACCCATGGGCCCTATCGGAGTATTATGCATACAACGCACTCTGAATAAGGGGCGGTGGTCGGGCTTTGTTACCGGGCTGGGCGCTTCCATTTCAGATTTAGGTTATGCGGTGTTGACAGGTCTCGGTATGTCTATCGTAATAGATTTTATAGAAACGAATGAATATTTGATCCAGATATTGGGAAGCCTTGTGTTGGCCGGATTCGGGGCTTATTTATATCGTCAAAATCCTGCAAAGAATATTAAGAAACAAAGTGCGAATAAAAATACTTTTACACAAGATTTTGTGACAGCATTCTTTCTTACATTGTCAAATCCGTTGATATTGTTTCTGTTTATAGGATTGTTCGCCCGACTTAATTTCTTTGTTCCCGAATCTACTTTGTACCACTATATTCTCGGCTATATTTCTATTATCATAGGGGCTGTTTCTTGGTGGTTTACAATAACATTTTTTATAAATAAGGTGCGTACTCGTTTCAATTTGCGTAGCTTATGGTTGATTAACCGCTGTATTGGAGGCGTTATTATTATCATGTCTTTAGTAGGTTGTTTTATGGGTATGTCAGGATATTTCAATCATTAATTTTTTTTACTATGAAAAAAGTTTTGTCAGTACCTTTTATTCCGGGCTTAAAAGATCAGCCGTTGGAAAAAGCGTGTGAGTTGCTTGAGGAGAAAGCTGCACGGCAAAGTGTGGAGTGCGTGAATTGGCCCGAACAATTTCCGTATAAGCCGATCACTATATTTGATATAGCCCGAAGCGAAACGGCTCTTTACATCAAGTATTTTGTTAGGGGAAATTGTCTGTTGGCATTGAATAGCGAAGATAATTCTCCGGTATGGCAGGATAGCTGTGTAGAGTTTTTTGTGCAAGTTCCGGGTGAAACCGAATATTATAATTTTGAATTCAACTGCATCGGTACGGCATTGGCGTCGAAGCGTCAAAGTCGGGAAATATGCACCCATTTTTCTCCGGAAAAGATGGCATGTATAGAGCGTTATGCTTCAGCCGGACATAAACCGTTTCAGGAGATGCAAGGAATATTTGCATGGGAACTGCTTGTTTCCATCCCTTTCGATTTGATAGGGGTTAACCCTGAATCGTTACCCGAAAAGTTATATGCCAATTTCTATAAATGTGCAGACAATTCGAGTTTACCTCATTATTTGAGTTGGAGTCCTATTGAGACGGAAAATCCCGATTTTCACAGACCCGAATTTTTTGGAGAGATATACTTTAGATGACAAAACGGCGAGGTGTTTCAATACCTCGCTGTTTTGTCTTTTTTGAGCCTTCTTTCTATCTCTTACAGATTGTTGCAAAATCGCAGTATTCGCATATTTGAGTATTTTCAGTTTGTTTAAAGGGTATTTCGGGATTAAAGATTTCTTGGATGCATTTATTGAATGTATCTGTAAATTCCTGAATATAAGGGGAAAAGTCATATATAGTTTGTTCTATTCTTTTTTTCTCCGTTTTTATTTCATGGATGATAGACCAGTCGAATTGTATTTTGAATAGATCTCTGAGGTGGTAGATGCCGGGACAGAGAGATTTTGGGTGATTTATTTGGGAATATATCATAGCATACATGAATACTTGCATGATAGCCTTGGGACGATCTCTTTTTTGTGGGTCGAATAGGTCGTACATGGTTTTGAAGGTTGTTTCTCCTTTTCCTGTTTTATAATCTATGATTCTTGTAATGCCGTCTTTTTCATCGATTCGGTCGATAGATCCTTTTAAGCGGATTTGGCGTGTTCCGTCGAATGTATGAGTAGTGTCGATAGGAAATTCGGAATGGAGATATATGAATGGAGTATGCTTTCTGTCTGTTATTAAAGTTTGTTTGACATATTTGCGGATAATCTCTCCCGTCAGGTAATTTTGCCCGGTTAAGGGGCGTATTCGAGAAGTTTGAAAATAATGTTTGGCAAACATGGCTTCTATTAAGTTTGTTAATAGCGTGTCGTCTTTTTGAATCTTTTCAAGTAAGTCTCCTGTAACGAGTTTTCCCTGCATCCGTTGGTAAATATTCTCCATTACTCCATGATAGATGCTTCCGAATGTGCTGGCTTCGATGCTTTCTGCAACTTCGTCTTCTGGAGATACCCTTTCGACATAACCTAAATAAAATTTTAAAGGGCAATCGATATAGGTATTGACGGCGCTTGCCGACAAAGCCCGGTCTCCTCCGGACAGGAATCGGTTTAGCTGTTTTTGAACAAATTCATTTTTAGGTATTTGAATAATCTGATTTTCTTTAACCGTAATATCATAACTCATGATTTTTTCTTGGATAGGCACTTGGTAATGATATTTCAGTTGATAGATATATCGGCTCATTTCACCGGTTTGTAATCCTTCGGTACGGGTGTCATATAATAAATAAAGTCTTTTTGCCCGATATATCATTCTGTAAAAATAATAGGCATAGATGCTGTCTTGATGTTCTATGGTCGAAAGTCCGAATCCCTTGCGCAAATTATAGGGAATAAATGTATTGGCGACTTTTGTCATCGGAAATATTCCTTCATTCATAGATAGGATGATCAAGTTTTCGAAGTCGAGAGCTCTGGTTTCCAGAACTCCCATTATCTGTAAACCGGAAAGAGGTTCACCTCTGAAAGGAATGGAGATACTTCCTGCCATTTTACCGAGTAGTCGGAAAAATGTAGAGACGTTCATTTGTATGCTTTCGTCTTTAATAACGTCTTTCAGCCTTTTTACCGTTATATAATAGTGGAATAAAAACTCTTTCTCTATTTCGGAAAATTGTACAGTATGTTCTTCTTCTTCGGAGTCATTATGATCATTCTGCAGACCTTGTTGCAAATATTCCAAAATGTTGATCAGGTAGTCGGCAGCTTGATTCGCTGTTTCTAAGCTTACGAAAAGCAGCTTCAGTAATTCTGTTCTTCCTAATTCCGAAACCGGAATAAATACTTTATTATATTGTTTTATCTCTTTTGATAATAGATTTATTTCATTTTCTCCGGAAGATAGTATATATCGGTGACTGAGGATAGAAAGAACTTTTCGATGATAGAATTGGGCCTCACCTTGTACCAAGCGGTAGTGCTTCTGCAAATCGAATATAGATTCCATAAGGCCTGCAACAGGAGTATTAGATAAAGTATATCCCATGGTCACGTTGATCGGGTCGATCGTTTCCGGTATGGAATATAACATCGGGAGTAATAAATGCTCGTCAGGCAAGACGATTGCCGTATTGATTGCTTTTGACGGATCAGGGATAGCTCCGGATGAAATCAATCCGTTCAGGATTTCTTGTGTTTGTTTAGCTTGCCCTACGGCAGACGGAATACCGATCAATTCTATTTCAGGCCAAGTTTCTTTTCCTTTGTCGTTTGCTAATAATAATTTCGAAGGAAAGGCCTTACGATTGCGGGAAAGAAAAAATGTAGCCTTATTATATTCATCTTGGAGGGTCGGAGCGTTATAGTCCCAATAAAAATCGGCGATATCTAATTCTTTTAGTCGATGCATTAGCATTTCTTCAGAAGTACTTAAAACATTTAAGCCGATAAAAACTACCTGGTTGTAAGGAATGTGCAATTCCTCCCGCTGTTTTGCTTTCTCCGCTACTTCTCGGAATATCATACCTTCGTATGCGATTCCTTTGGTTTTTAGCTCGTCTCGAAGAGCCTTATAAAGAGGATACAGAATTTTCCATAAGGCAACGAACTGCATTTTTTTTTCGCTTTCCATTGCAGGTATAAAATGATCCCAAAATCTGCGGATAAACTCTATTTGAGTCTCTGTCAATATATCTGAAAATCTGTTCTCTATCTCTTTCAAATCTTGAATATTAGTGAATAAATCTTTTGCGTTCACTACATATTTATCTACATCGTCGAAATCATTGAGAAGCATTTCTCCCCAAAAAACAAAATTATCGAAACTTTCATCGGAGTTGCTTAAAGTTATATAATGGCGATAAAGAACAAAAAGCATCTGAATTTTATCTGCCGGTTGATAAGGTGTCAAACGGATGAACAGATCGTTAATGGTCATTATCGGAGGAGAGAATAAAGGATGTCCGGCTACTTCGGCAAGGTATTTTTGAAAAAATATTCCGGCACGGCGATTAGGAAATACAAATGCGATATTCTGTATCTCTTTACCGTATTTTTTGTAAAAAGTCTGGGCTATAAGATATAAAAACGGTTTCATAAATATGCGATGCAAGATAATTTCTTACAAGTATAAGCAAAATTTGTGGGAAAACTTTCGGAAGGTACAGATTTATGTAAAGAAGAAAATCCTTTTAGGTTAAGTTTTGGAGGTTACTTCTCAAGGAAGGCTTGACTTTTTTATAATAGTGAGTTGCTATTTGATTATTTCATAAGTTATTAGCTAAGAATTTGTCTATGTTTTCTTATTAGAAAATTTAAACAGGCTTTTAGTTGTTTGTCTGTAATTTTATTAGACTATTAGATGTTCATGTAGAAATTATTCTGACTTTGTTTCCGTGTTTTTCTATTATGTGCAGTAAATCTTCAACTTTTAGCCAAACGGTAGAAGTGTTGTCATTAGGATGTATGCCGATAATGGCAGGCGATGCTAAAAAGTCTTCATCAAGAAAAAAGAGCGTTTTACATTCTTTATCATTCAATATACCGAAAGGTGTAACCGTGCCGGGGGTAAGTCCTAAAATATTTCTTAATTCTTCTTCTTTGGCTAAACTTAACGGTCTTGTACCGTAATTACGTTTGATTGCTTTCAAATCGATCCGTTTGTTACTTTTTACAGTTATGAGGTAATAGTTGTGTTTCTTATCATCACGTAAAAATAAGTTTTTGGCTATGACTTCAGGATAAGGTAACGATATATCGGAAAGTTCAACCATATTATAAACAGCCTTATGCTCTGTTATTTCAAAACCGATCTTACAATAATTCAGATACTCATATATCATTTGCTTACTGTTTATTTTTCCGGGATTATTCATTGTTTATTTGTTTAATTACACGGCAAGGGTTTCCTACTGCCACACAGTTAGCTGGGATGGAATGAGTAACTACACTGCCTGCACCTATAACGCTATTTTGTCCGATAATGACTCCGGGCAAGATGATAGAACCTCCGCCAATCCATACGCCATCTTCTATTTTTACAGGTAAGGCGTATGTACGACAGATTTCTTCACTTTCCGACCATTCATGTACCATGCGTTCATTTATTTTAATAGAATGTGTCGCTGTGTATATTTGTACATTGGGAGCAATTAAGACATTGTTGCCGATATCGATACGGTTATTGTCCACAAAGGTACAGTTCATATTGATAATCACTTTGTCGCCTACAAAAATGTGTTTCCCGTATTCACAATGAAAATCAATATCTACATGTACACCTTTACCCATGCTGCCGAATATCTCACGTAGTAATTCTTGTTTACGTTTTGTATCGGCATAGTCGGTAGCATTAAACTGCATTAATAGTCGTCTTGTACGCAAAATCATCTCTGTAATTTGAGGGTCTTTGCTTCCGATGAAAGGCTTGCCCGACATACATTTCTCATATTCTGTTCCCATATGAAATATTCTTTTTGCAAAAGAAGAAAATTGAAGTAAGAAAGTGATTAAATATTTGTTAAAATGTTTTTCTATCAATGAAATTGGCTGCAAAAAATAGAAGTATTATAATTATCATTTATATTAGTGTTAAAACGATCTCGATTATGTCAATCAAAAAAGTTTGTTACTCTTTACTAAAAAAATAAATAGAGGTAGCCGTACAAATTAGGTAAATAATTGAAGATAATTATAATAATTTTCTAGATTGGAGAATGAGGCTCTTATTATAGACATGGAAATGATCTGTAATATGGTTACGATTATCTGTAATATGGTTCTCTCTTTTTTTAGAATAAAAATTTATTTTTGCACAGTACTAAATTTACCTTATCGATAGATATTTGTCAGAATATAATCGATTTTCTCGATACTATAAAAAGTATTTGTACTGATACTGTAAAATAATATTAATATGGAAAATATTTTCAAAAAAGATCTTTCGGGTGCGCTGGTTTCACCCAATGAACCTGGTTATGATGAGTTGATAAATTCTATTTTTGATACAATGAAATTAGCGTATGAGTTGAATACTGGTTATCATTCGCCAGAAGAAGTCCGTGATTATCTTTCGCAAATTATCGGGCGGAAAGTCGATGAATCAGTGACACTACTTCCTCCTTTTTATGTAGATTTCGGAAAAAATATCCGTATTGGAAAGCGCTGCTGGATTCAACAGGGTTGTACTTTTTTTGATCGTGGCGGTATCACGATTGGAAATGATGTATTTATTGCTCCGAAAGTGAATCTCATTACTATTAATCATGATTCTGATCCGGAAAACCGTAGTGCAACTTATGGTCGTCCTATTGTTATAGAAGATAAAGTTTGGATAGGGATTAATTCCACTATTTTGCCTGGTGTTACTGTCGGATATGGATCGATTGTAGGAGCTAATAGTGTCGTGACTCACGATGTTTCGCCTTATACAGTGGTTGGTGGAAATCCGGCTAAATTTATTAAGGAGATTAGGCTGAAAAAGCAGATGTAAAAACGTAATAAATTATTATGAAAAAGAAAATTTCATTATTAACTTTGATTGTTGTTATGATAGCATTTGTTTCTTGCAAACAGGCAAGTAAAAATGGCAATGACAATCAACAAGAAAATTTGACAGCAATGAAAGACTCAGTTAAAACTGTTCCTGTAACCGATGCCGTTGTGATCGTGCTTCTTGCACATCCCGACATTAATAAAAGCCACATGAATGCCATGCTTTCTCAGGCTGCAGCCGAAGTAGAGGGTGTGCAAGTAATCAATATTTATGACTATCCTGTTGCTCCTGATGTGTACCGTGATGTAGTAAAGCAGGCAAAAGGTATTGTTTATGAGTTCCCGTTTTATTGGATGAGTGCGCCCCATTTGTTGAAACAGTGGACAGATGAAGTATTCATGGCATTTACACAAGAAGGGTTGATAGAAGGCAAAGAGTTCATGGTTGTTACCACAACTGGATCTGAAGAGGCTGCTTATCAGCACGATGGACGCAATAAATATACGATGTCCGAGTATTTGCGTCCTTATGAAGGTCAGGCTAATCACTCGAAAATGATTTGGAATGATCCGCTTGTCGTTTATGGTAATCCGCAAAACGCTACTGTCGCAGAAGAAAATTTACAGAAAGGTAAAGAGGAATATAAGGCTCGTCTGAAAGCAATGGTAGAAAGAGTTAACATCAAATAATATGCACAATAATGACTATTGAGGATTTGCGAGACTATTGTTTGTCACTGCCGGGGGTAACGGAGAAAATGCCTTGGATAGGTCATAAAGTTTATAGCGGCGGTTTATGTTTTTATATATGTGGAAAATGGTTCTGTTTTTGTGATGTAGATAATTTTGATTTTATCAATATCAAGTTGCCTCCGGCAATGGGAGAGGAGCTTCGGTCTGAATATGATGCTGTTCGACCGGGTTGGCATATGAATAAGAAATACTGGAATAGTATTTATCCGGGCAGAGACTTGTCTGATGTCCGGATTAAAGAATTGATCCGGATTTCTTATGATACGGTAGTTGCCGCATTACCGCTCAAAGACAGAACCGGATTGATGTCACAGGGAGCAATTGGCCTAAAATCGATATAGGTTCTTAATATCGAAATATTTTGTAGAAGAAGGTGTCTAAAAAGGATGCCTTCTTTTTTTTGTCATGCCGCCCTTTTATTA